>JAZUOK010000130.1:0-3737 GCA_045604665.1 Eubacteriales bacterium
AACTCGGAGCAAATGTTACGGGTGAGCATTTTAAGACCTCCCTTTGCAGCAGCGTAAGCGCTGACGGTTTCACGGCCGAGTTCGCTCATCATCGAACAAATATTGATAATTTTTCCATGCCCTTTTTTGATCATAGAAGGAATAACCGCCTTAGAAACAATAAAGGGCGCATTCAGATCAACATCGATTACTTTTTTGAAATCATCAACGGTCATATCACACATCGGAATACGCTTAATGATGCCTGCATTGTTTACAAGAATATCAACGCTTCCCACTTCCGTTTCGATCTGACTGATCATTTCTTGGACAGCCTTTTCATCCGTCACATCTGCCACAAATCCATGGGCTTTCACACCGGCCTGGCGATACGCCTCAACGCCGCTTTCGATGTGCTCTTTTTTCGAAGTATTAAAACAAACCGTTGCACCTGCTTTTGCAAGACCGATTCCGATGGCAAGACCGATGGAATGGGCTCCGCCGGTAATCAAGGCAACTTTTCCGGACAAATCGAACATTTTCATAAATTTTCTCCTTAATCGTCATATTCTATATACATTACCGTATCGCAGTGCCAACCGCCGGTATGTGCGGTATAAGTACCCTCATGCCAATATACAGGCATATTGTCCTGTGCATGGATCGGAACGGTAGGTCTCCAAATCTTCACGCCAAGTTCAGCAGGGATTCTGCGGATCTCCTGTTCCAGCTCATAGGTTTTGCCGTAATCTCTGGTAATATAGGACTCTAAAACGCGACCTTTTCCGTCAAAACGAGCAATATAAATACGGTTTGTAGGAGCAAAAGTCTGATAAGGAAATTCCGTTTCATATCCGCTTTCGCCAACGCCGTAATAAAACGCCATGCCGCCAAGATAAGTCTGGGAACCGTCGTAAATTCCTTTTGACAAAAACTCTCCGGCCTTTACGATAGGCTCGGAGGTGTTCCACTTGCCGTCACGGTAAGTTGCGCAAAAATAAGTAGGCTTCGTGGGATCGGGGTCATTAATCGTATCCATATGGAAGGTAGCAAAAGCCACACGCAGAGGAAGCGTCGAAGATACATCAAGAAGACGAGAAGAAAAAGCAGTATCCTCGGGTGCCTGATAAACAACCTCGAGCTTTGAAAGATCAAGAACCTTTCCGTCATTCTCAAACAAATTCAAATCGGAAGGGGTTCCGTCACAGCGAAGAAGCTGTCCGTCGGAACGGAAAATACCACTGCGAATGGTATGATCCATAGACTTATAAGGATGGCCGTAAAGCGCAAAAAGCCACTGCTCATCATTCCCGTTTTCGCCCATTACTTCCTGTTTTCTTACATCGAAATAGAAAAGAGATTTTGTTTCGCCGAGGGTGGTAACATAAATATTTTTCTCTTTCACATATCGGTCAAACTTTTCTCCGGGATCGGTGTTAAGAAAAACTCTTGCATCACTCCAAGTTTCACCTTCGTCCTTGGAATAGCGGAATACCCATTTGTAACCGTCCACACGGGAGAACATCCAAACCTCGCCTCTGACGGTATTCTCATAAACCTGAACATAAGTAACAGCACCCTCATAAGGAAGGGCTTTTTCTTCAGCAAATGAGTAAATATCGTAAGGATTTTTGGTAAAACGATATCTGACCGCATTTACCTTATGGCCGGTATAGGCAACCAAAATGCGACCGCTTTTCAAAACACATACAGACGGAGAATTGTGTTCATCCGCATAAGTGCAGTTCAAATTGCAAAGTCGAAAATCACGACTTGGTGTCTTACTGCATTTTGCATCTATTTCCTTAATGTGAATCTCTCCCATATCTGTGTAATAACCGATATAGGTCAAACCGTTATCAGCAACGATTGCCTTGGAATTGATCCACCAGTCTGTATTTGCTCTTTTGATCTTTTTCATTTCGCAAGAATCAAGATTGATCATAAGTATCGCCCCTTTCTGATAACAGTATACCAATCGCAAAAAAAAGTCAAACATAAAAAACGATAGAAAAGGGTTGAATTTCGGAACCAAAGCAGTTATACTGTTTTTGAGGTGAATTTTATGTTTTTTAAAAACACGGATGCTTCCTTCAAAATTCTCGGTATCTTCTATGTAGAACGAAAAAAAAGAGAGGTTTCCGAAACAGACCGTTCCCACACAGCCATATCTTATCGATTAAACGGTGACAGCTTATTTATGTTTGATAAAAGATCCTATAGATTAAAAAACGGTTCTATTACTTATTTACCTGCCGGATGTGAATATCAAAGAAAAACAGACAGCACCGAAAAACTAATCGTCCTTCACCTTGAAAGCATCGGGAATCCGGATCACGACATTCAAATTATAAACGATGCGTGGGAAACGGAGCATTTGTTCCGTAAAATGCTTTCCATTTGGGAGGAAAACGGAATTGAGAGACATAACCGCTGTATGTCCTTGCTTTATCAAATTTTCGACACCTTACAGGAAAGAAGAGAGAGAGCAAAAACAAAGCTCCCCTCTTCCATTTCAAAAGGAGTAGAGCAGATCCACAAGGATTTCAGAAACCCGCAGTTAAGTGCAGCTATCATCGCTCAAAACTGCCATGTCAGCGAAAGTTATTTTCGAAGAGAATATCAAAAATATGCCGGAGAATCGCCGTGGCAAACCATTTTAACCCTTCGTTTTCGTTACGCTTGCGCTCTGCTTTCTTCCGGATATTATTCTCAAAAACAAGTTTCCGATCTTTCCGGCTTCTCGGATGTAAAATACTTTAGAACATCTTTTAAAAAACGGTATAACATGACACCTTCCGAATATTTACTGGAAAAAGGCTCATCACCTTTCCCGGAATAAAAAAAGACCCGAAATCGGGTCTTTTTTTATTAATCTTTTTCTTTTTCTTCGCTGTGACAACCGTCCTTAAAGGCACATTCACTGCAACCGCAAGAGCATTTTTTTCCTGCTTTTTTATTTTTGACCATTCTGTAAATGATCAGTCCGATGATCACCAAGAGAACGGCTATTACAATAAAATCACCCATATAAACCTCAAATTAATTTTTTTCTGCTTTTTCAGCGGAATATCCTTTTCTGAAAACAAGGTACAGCAAAAGGGCAAGAAGCAAAACCGCAACAACAGTAAAGATGCTAAAGCTTGCCTCACCGGTGAAAAGACCAAAGATCTGATAGGTGATCATAGAGATCACATACGCAAAACCGCACATGTAAGCTACGGTTCCCAAGGTCCATTTCACATTTCCCATCTCTCTTCTGATTGCACCGATTGCCGCAAAGCAAGGGGCACAAAGAAGGTTAAAGATCATAAAGCTATATGCTCGGACAGCACCGAAATCGGATGCGATTTTCGTCCAGATCTCATCACCGGATTCACTCAGTTCTCCTGCAAAATTGTAAAGAGTACCGAAGGTCATGACAACCTCTTCCTTCGCGATCAGTCCGGTTACAGTTGCAACCGTTGCCTTCCAAGCCATATCGCCCATCCAGCCAATGGGATAGAAAATCCAGGCAAAAAGCTTACCGATAGAAGCTAAGATCGATTGGTTACTGTCTTCCACTGCACAAAAAATACCGTCTACAAAGCCATAAGTATTCGCAAACCAAAGTACGATAGAGCTGAGCAAAACAATAGTAGTTGCGCGCTTGATAAAGTCCCAACCGCGATCACCCGTGGTGCGAAGCACATTCTTAGCGGAAGGAAGATGGTAGCTGGGCAGCTCCATTACAAAGGGTGCAGGTTTTCCTGCAAAGG
>JAZUOK010000131.1:0-5956 GCA_045604665.1 Eubacteriales bacterium
ACCGCTTGGCCTCCGACTTGAACCGCCGGAATTTACATTTTGCTTTATCGGATCATATATGATTTTTCCGCAGTCTTCACTGTTGTTTTTAAGATCTAGACCTTCTTTTTTTGTAAGATTTAGGAAAATTTCATGGCCTTCAAAGCCGAGATCTCCTGTTAGGATCAAATCAAAATCTTTGGGGTTTAAATTGGATAAGGAAAAATATCGAACAACTGTGTCTGCACAGGAAGGAGCCATCGCCGCTCCCATATTGTTTGCATCATTAATACCGAAATCTTGAATGATACCCGGTAAAAATTCTGTTACCTTCGGGAAATGACTTTCTTCTTTTGAAAGAATAACACATCCCGATCCTGTTACTGTGTTTTGCGCAGTTGGCGGTCTTTGACATCCGTATTCAAGCGGGAAACGATACTGCCTTTCCGCTGAGCAAAAATGGGAAGAGGCTTCTGCAAGCGCTTTGTCACAAAGTTCGGCTTCTATGGCAAGCGCCGCCATCCCGATGGAAAGAGCGAAGGTTGAACAAGCACCGTAAAGACCGATGTAAGGTATATTTTTATCTTTCATACCAAAAGCAGAAGCCGCACACTGATTGGTTAAATCTCCGGCGAAAGAAAGGTCGATATCTTCATAGCTGAGCTTTGCTTTTTTTATTGCTATTTCCGTACATTCACGAACCATTTCAGCTTCCGCCTTTTCCCATGTGTCCATATTAAATTTACTATCATTTGAACAAAGGTCAAAGTAGGGTTTCAAGGGGCCTTCACTCTCCATTTTACCGACCGCACTTGCAAAGCTTATAATACTTTGATTTTTACTAAATTTTACAATTTTTCTTGACATAATCGATCACCGCATTTTTTTCTTATTATGTTTTAGAAAAAGCAAAATTATACAAAAAAACAAGAGTGGTTAACCACTCTTGTTTTTGCTTTAGGTTGTATAATTGTCAAAATATCCTTGAACCAAAACAACGGGTGTTCCTTTGTCGCCGGAACCGCTGGTCAAGTCACAGAGAGAGCCGATCAGGTCGGTCAATTGGCGAGGGGTAGTGCCTTGAGATGCCATATTACCTACGAGATTGTTGTTCTTCTGCTTGATGCTTTCGGAAATTGCTTTCTTCAGCTCCTCACCGGACAGATCCTTGTAATCGTTGTCAGCGAGATATTTCAGTTTCAGTTCATTGGGAGTGCCGATGAGGCCATCGGTATAGGCAGGGGAAACTACCGGGTCAGCCAATTCCCAAATTTTACCCTGAGGATCTTTAAAAGCGCCGTCGCCGTAAACCATTACTTCAACATGTTTTCCGGTTGCTTTCAGAATTTTTTCTTGAATCTCAAGAACCAGGGGCTTGCAGTTTCTGGGGAAGAGCTTTACTTTGTCTTCTGTTGCTTTGTTAGATCCGAGAAGACCGTAATTTTCATTATATCCGCTACCGTCAATGGGTGCATTCATAATATCTTCCAGTCCGCAAACAACCTTTGCGCCGGCTTTTTTCAAAAGACGCTTGGTGCGAACTCTGGTATGAATATCGCAGCACAAGATATGATCGGCATAAGGAAGGATAGATTTTGCCTGGTTTGCGAAAACGATCAGGGCTTCGGCACCTTCTTCACGAATCAGATTTCCATAATAATCCACATAGTCTACGCCTGTAAACTCATGCTTGTTTTCACCAAAAAGCTCTCTGTATTTTTCAAGAGAGAGAACATCGGTGTAAGGGTCGATCCCAGCCTCGTCAAGCTTATCAATGCTTACAAGCTCGTTACCAACCTCATCGGAAGGGTAGCTGAGCATCAAAACAACTTTCTTTGCGCCTCTTGCAATTCCTCTCAAGCAAATAGCAAAACGGTTTCTGGAAAGAATAGGGAAGATAACACCAATGGTACCGCCGCCAAGCTTATTCTTTACATCCTGAGCAATATTATCTACAGAAACATAGTTTCCTTGTGCTCTTGCAACGATTGACTCTGTCATAGAGATCACATCGCGATCGCGAAGTTCAAAACCTTCCCATTCAGCAGCTTCCAAAACACTTTGAGAAACGATTTCGGCAAGATTATCGCCCTCGCGAATAATGGGGCAACGGATACCTCTTGAAACAGTTCCGACTTTTCTCATGTTTTTGTCCATAGTGATTCCACCTTACTTTTTAGACTAAATTATGCACGAATCGTCCATAACAGAGATATTTTACAACATTTTTTTGTATTCTTCAATATCTTTTTCAAAAAAAATCCATTTTGATAATATTTTTTTTGAAAAAATTGATTTTCATTTAAATTATGATACAATGTAGAAAAGGAGGTGTTGCATTTGGCTTCTTTCGCAAACGGAAAATACAAGGCATTCACACTTAGCTATGATGACGGTATTACGCAAGACATCCGATTCATTGATCTGATCAATCGATATCATTTAAAATGTACCTTCAATCTAAATTCCGAGCTTCTCGGGACAAATCGAATTTTAACAGGGAAAGGGCTTCGGGTCTCTCACTATAAGATTCATCCAGAGGATGTAAAATATGTTTACGAAGGGCACGAGGTTGCAGTACATACCCTTACGCATCCGCATTTACCGAAACTTGCTGATAAAGAGGTTATTGAACAAGTAGAGCAGGACAGACTAAATTTGTCTGAACTTGTAGAATATGAAGTTGTGGGAATGGCGTATCCCGGCGGTGGTGTAAACCACGACGATAGAGTTGCAAATTTGATTAGGGAAAATACCGGTGTAAAATACAGTCGAACGATCATCTGCAACAATAGCTTTGACCCGCAAGAAAACTTGTTCAAATTTAATCCCAGTACTTACCATCTGAATTTCGATTCTTTGATGCAGCTGGGCAAAGAATTTATCGAGCTTGATACAAATTCACCAAAAATCTTTTATGTTTGGGGTCATTCCTACGAAATGGATTACGAGCCTGATTATTGGATCCGCTTGGAAGAGTTTTTTAAACTGATCAGCGGTAAAGATGACATTTTTTACGGAACCAATAAAGAGGTTCTTTTATAAGCAAAAAAGTTTGACCAAATGGTCAAACTTTTTTGTTAAAACAGTTTTGCGATCCAATAAATAATTCCGTATACCACACTTGAAGCCGTGCCGTACACAATGACCGGCCCTGCTATGGTAAACATCTTTGCACCAAGGCCCAAGACAAAGCCTTCTGCTGCTGTCAATATAGGACACACCATTTGAAAAATATTTACATTAAATCAGCGGTAAAATATTTACATTAAATCAGCGGTGTGGTATAATGAAAATAAATAGAAAATACACGAAAGAAGTTTTAACATGACAGAAACAACAAAAGAAATTTTTGAAAATTACCAAGTCAGAAAAACGAAGAAACAAAAAACCGCTTTTATTGAATACGTAAAACACCTTTCAGAGCGTTATGGCTATGACTTTAACATTGAAAAAGGTAGCTTCGGCGCCAGAAATATTGTTATCGGAAATCCCGACACAGCAAAGGTTATTTACACCGCGCATTATGACACCTGCGCTCGACTCCCTTTCCCAAACTTTATAACTCCAAAAAACTTTTTAGTTTATCTTCTTTATCAGTTTTTGATTGTAGGTATATTCTTCATCGTTGCCTTTTTAATCGGCTTTATATCAGGTACGGCAATATCCCTTATTCCTATGACCGCCGATACATACGATGTATTATATAAAATAATATGTTTCTTGCCTACAATTGTTTGTTATGCTTGCATTTATTTGCTATTAGCCGGACCCGCCAATAAACACACTGCAAACGATAACACCTCAGGCGTTACAACCTTGCTTGATATCATGAGAGAGCTACCACAAGACCAAAAAAGCAAAATAGCCTTTGTTTTCTTCGACCTTGAAGAGATGGGAATTATAGGTGCTTCATCATTTGCTTCTAAGCATAAAAATATAAAGAAAAACTCCCTTGTTATCAATTTTGACTGCGTTTCTGACGGAAAGACAATCTTATTTGCACTTAAAAAGACAACAAAAAAATACGCTGAACTTTTAGAAAAAGCCTTTGTATCAAACAACGATATTACCGTAGATATATCATCAAAAGCTTTCTATCCATCTGACAATGCAGCTTTTCAAGGCGGTATTGGTGTTGCCGCATTAAAAAAATCAAAATTATTCGGAACCTTATATATGGATAGAATACACACAAATAAAGATATGATTTATCGCGAAGAAAACATCCAGTTTCTAACGGACGGTGCAATAAAGCTTGCCCAAATGCTATAACATAACAGACAAAAAGGCTTGACCGATTTGGTCAAGCCTTTTTCGTTAGACTAATGTGGTTATCCAATAAATAACCCCATAAAGCACACTCGCAACAGTCCCATACACAATTACAGGACCTGCGATTGTGAATATTTTAGCGCCAAGACCTAAAACCCAGCCCTCCGCTTTGTTATCAATAGCAGGGGAGCACATGGCGTTTGCAAAGCCTGTGATCGGTACAAGAGTGCCTGCGCCGGCTTTTTTTGCAAGTTTATCAAAAAAACCGATTCCTGTAAAAAGACAAGAGAGAAAGATCAAGATAACTGAAACGAGCGCTCTTCCTTTCACCTCGGAAATTCCACTTGATTTTGCAAAATTAAATATGATTTGTCCGAAAGTACAAATGGAGCCACCGATCAAAAAGGCCCAAAGACAGTTTTTAACAATCGGTGTTTTTCTTTCAAATTTTTTAGCATAGCTTTTGTATTGATCTTTTTTCATAAACAATATCCTTGACGAAATATATATTTTTCTCTAAAATAGGGGAGTGTGATACAATAAATCTTGTTCGTTTTGAGCAGCTTTTGCTTTTGTTTTGGAAGAATAATAGATGCAGGGCATTTTTTCTGTACAAAAAATACTGTTTCTTAAATGATAAGAAAATTTGCAAGCTCCGTTTACCTTGTGAACACAGTCATTTTTACAGATTGTTTTGTAATACATATATTCACCTCAAAATTACTGTTCCCAAATTTTAAAAATTTATTTGAAAGGAGAAGATTATGCCGATTATACGAAAAAGCAATATGAGCGATATTCCTGCTATAAAGGATCTTTGGAAAACTTCCTTCGGCGATTCGGATGACTACATTGATCTATTTATTAAAAACAGATTTAAGGCTGAAAACTGCGCTCTTCTTGAAGAAAACGGTACTTTGGTCGGGATGGCACATCTTCTGCCTTGCACTTTAAATCCCGGTAAAGAAGCTCTCTATTTTTATGCAGTTTGTATTCGTGAAGATATGAGAAACAGAGGGTATTTTCGATATCTCGTTACAAATCTTTTGAAAGAGTCACAAAAAAGAGGCTTTTTAAATCTTTGTGTTCCTGTTCCGGGGCTTGAAAAAGCCTATGAAAAATTTGGTTTTAAATACCAATATACAGCTTCTGAAACAGTAATTAAAAAGAATCGCTTTTCTGAACAGAGTGTTTCCGTAAAGATTGAAAGCGCTGTGCCTTCCGACTTTTTAAGTCTTTTTAGTGAAGACGGGGGAGTGAATTGGGATCTCGATGCAATAGAATACGCTTTCAAAGAAAATACCTTTTGCCAAGGCAGACAGTTGAAAACTAACATTTGTGGAAAGAGCTATCCTTTTTTTGCCATTAACAAAGGAGAATATTTTCAAATCGATTATCATAATTTTGATCTTGATCTTTTTAAAAAAATTGCAAATGAAGTAATGGATATTTTAAAATGTGAAAAGATCGTCCTGAGACATCAAGGAAATGAAAAGATCATCGGTCTGGCAGATTCAAATTTTGTTGATGAATTTTCGAAAATTTCAATGATCCTTGGGTAAGGGGAAGAACATCAATTACCGATTTCCTATATACCTAACTATACAAAATGCCTGTTTTGTTTGACTCGGTAGGCGGAGGCGCAAGCGTATATCGAGTAAAGCAAGGCTCTGATCAGAGCGAGGGACCAAGCACCGAGGGT
>JAZUOK010000132.1:0-5016 GCA_045604665.1 Eubacteriales bacterium
GACCTCATTGGTGTGATAGGTATTAACGCCGTCCAGTACCACTGCAATATTGGCAACGATCGCCTGCGTCTTTTCTACCTTTACGGTAAAGGAAAAAGTCGGATCGTAGCCATGTCGTTCTGTGAGCCAAGGAGTTGATAATATGCCTTGTCTTCCTAAGACCGCTTGGCCTCCGACTTGACCTCATTGGTGTGATAGGTATTAACGCCGTCCAGTACCACTGCAATATTGGCAACGATCGCCTGCGTCTTTTCTACCTTTACGGTAAAGGAAACGGTCACGCTCTCGTCCTTTGCCACATTCAGGATCCAGCTTAAATGGGTACCGAGATAAGTTCCGCCGTGGGAAGCAGATCCGGGAACATAAGAGGTATATTCGGGAATGGTATCCAAAATATCTACCACAACATTTTCACCGGTAAAGTTTTCGTAAGTAATGAAGTAGGTAATTTCTTCCCCTTCTTTCACCTTGGAGCCGTCGATCTGAACGGTGGTGTCGGTAGCCTTATAAACTTCCTTCTTCGTTACTTCCTCAAAGGTTGCGTTGGTAAAGCTTGCATTCATGGATACCAGTGCATCGTAAGAGGTGGAAACGCCGGTATCCACATTGGTCACCATCGCTCTCAATTGACCGTCGCCGATATCCACAACGCGAACGGTAAATCTTTGCAATTCTCGGTCGTAAACGATGCCTGCAAGAGGGGTGGATACATCCTCTGCCATTACAAAGTAGTAAACGCCTGCAGCCCTGAACTCTTTTTCAAAGAGGAAGGTATCACTTGTCTTCTGAGGAGTCAAGGTAACGCTCTTCTTGGGAAGGGCCTCTGTACCTGTTGTAATATCAAAGGTATTGTCCGTCTGATAGAGTCTGAAATCAAATTTCTTCTCTTCGGTGATCTCACCCATCAGGGTCTTGGTACCGTAGAATTTCACATCAGCTTTTGCTGCCTGATAGAAGTTCTCAAAGCGGATACCGCCCTGGATCGGATTACCGTTCTTATCTTCCAAGGTAACGGAAGATACCTTCAGCTGTGCATTGTCATCCACAACCAGGATCTTTACGGTAACGGGACGGGTTGCACCGTAATAATCCACACCGCCGGCAGCCTGGCCGGGTGCATGCTCTATCTCTTCCACGGTATAGGTGTAAGTGCCGGGAACGGTAAAGGTTACGGGAGCAAAGCGGAAAGATCCGTCTGCCTTGTTTTTCACGGTCTCGATCTTTGTTTTTCCGCCGCCTTTTACCTCGTACAGCTCGAAGGAAAATTCTTCATCTCTGGCAGATCTGCCGTGAAGGACCTTCGTGCCGCTTAGTACATGCTGGGTAGAGGTAGCGCGATATTCATTCACAAATACAATACCGCCTGTGGTATCGCTGTTGTGGCCGATCTTATTGATGGCAACATTTTGAACCTTCAGATCGCTTCCGTCGATACCAACTTCAACGATCACATGATAATGGATGGTATCGTAGGTAACGCCTGCCGCACCCAGATTTTTCTCCTTCACGGAGTAGTAATAGGTGCCTACCTTGTTATAGGTGATTTCCCCAAAGGAGAAGCTGTTACCGATGTTTTTCACACTTTCCTTGGGCACAGCCGCGGAAGAAAGGATGAAGGTTTCGTCAGTCTCAAACAGCTGGAACTCAAATTCGCCGTCGCGGATCTCTCTGCCCGAGAGCATCTTTCTACCGCCAATGGTATGAGAGGTAGCATTCAGTGCATAGGTATTGCGAAATTCCGCAGTATCGGTATCCACTCCGTCGATCTGAACGGCAGAGGTGAGAACGCCGCCCGATTCCGTTACGGTAACGGTAATATTGCGAGGAGTCGTGTCGTACTGCATACCGACGATTCCGTCATTCTTTTCGGTCAAGGTGTAGGTGTAGGTTCCTACGCCAAGCTCGTTCAAACGGATCATAGCCTCGCCGGTGGCATCGGTGGTAACAGTCTTGGGAGAGGTGGTCGCACCGTCGGGATTGGTCACATTGACAAGCTCAAAATGGAACAAATTCAAGGGAAGATTTACGCCGGTATCATTTACAAGCACCTTTTTGATGTTGATGTCTGCGTGGGTTCTTTGTACATCATAGGTGTTGGTAAAATCTTTGGTAACCGTATTGCCGCTTACGGCGGTATTACCGATGTTTTCTACTGTGTATTCCAGGGTGCCGTTGGCATCGGTATCGGTAATTCTCACTACAAAAAGACCTCTGGAGGAATCGTAGCTCATACCGTCGGTATTGCCGCTCTTTTCCGTTACCATAAAATAGTGTTCGCCGATCCCCAAGGGAGAAGGAAGAATGGTTTCCAGCTCAAAGCTGTAGCTTTTGTCTTTCTTTGCCTTCTGCTCGGCAAGGACGGTGTAAGAACCGACACTTCCGTTTGCACCGGGGATATACTCGCTGAGAACAAAGGTAAATTCTTCGTCTAAGGTATAGGTGCCGTTGATATCATCCACCGTTTTGGTACCGGTAATGGTAACATCGGGCTTAATGGGAGTATTTTCGTAAATGTTGACAAAGTGAGCATTGTGGTCGCCGTCGGGTAAAATGGTACCGCCGATGGGACCTGCAGGATCGTTGGTATATCCTTCAACATTTGCAATTTCCGTTACGGTGTAAGAGGTACCTGCAGGAAGATCAAGGATCGTAATGGATTCGGTATCCTTCAAAACCACTTCAAAGCTGCCGTCACTAAGAACGGTAACCTTATCTCCCGTAAAGAGGGATGCATTTGCCTTGTCCACCTTGTATTCCTCGCCTGCAAGAGATGTGGGAAGCTGTACCTTAAAGGTAAATGCTTTGTCTGCCATTGCAGAAGGAATGGTATCGAAATCGTGGTCAACATCCTTAATGATGGTCAGATCGCCGTACTTGTAGGGAGCGTTTCTCACGATGGCAGAAACAAACTGAGGAGTGCCGTTTAAAACCTCCGCTACCGTGGGAATGGTCACCCGATCGGTCTTACTTTCAATATAGTAAGGTGCATCTGTGGGAATCTCTTCGCCGATGAGACACTCGGTTCCTTCGGGGATCCCGTCGATGTATACAGTCTCACCTGCCAAAAGGCCTACGGAAAGAACATTGCCCGCATAAGTAAAGGGAACATCATTGCCGTTTTCATCTACAACTCTAGGACTTGCACCGGGAGAAAGGATCGTAACGGTCATGGTGTAAGTATCGTCTGCATTTCCGATGGGCTCGGTCACGCGCTTGGTCAAAGCGATGCCGGTATCGATCTTTACCGTGATCTTACCGTTGTTACCAAGCCATACAACCACATCGTTGTCGTTGTGCTTGGAAGCGGTATCGTGGGTATATTCGGGAACGAAGCTGTTTTCGGCAGTGCCTGTCACATTGTTTGCACCCTTGGATACCAGCATGTTGTGGAGTCGGCTGGTACGGAGGGACTCTACACCCAGAACCGCGTAAATTTCAGCACGGGGATTTGCTGCTTTATATGCATTTACGGTGCTTTCTACCTGAGAAACCTCAATTGCCTTGCCGCCGTTTAAATAGGTTTCGGCGTTGGCATCGTAGAACGCAATGGATTCCTTCATGTATTTCCAGTCGTTGTATACAAGATAGGTTACTTCCTCTGCTGCGGTAGGAGCATCGGTCTGAGAGGGAGTGGGATGGAAATAGGTTACATAGGTGTAAACCTTGTCGGTATCCTTTGCTGCCTTGTATTCATCATAATTCATCCAGGTAAGATCATACTTAGTCTCATCCCAAACGATTCCGTATTCTTCGTTTTCGGGAATGGTGACCGTATTGCCGTTTGCCTTATCGGTGATCTTTGTAAAGATGCCCTGACTGGTCTGATGATAATAATATCTGTTTTCCTTGGAGGGCTTGAAGCCTGCGTGTGCATCGCCCTTAACTACAGTCTGTCCTTCGGGGGGATTCATCACGCCGAAACGGTTGGAATAGAAGGAAACATTTCCGTTCTCACTGGGATAACCCTGAATTTTGGAAACATCGATCTCGCCGTTGGGAAGAAGGATTTCGGAAGAGATGCCTACGGTGTAGAACACACGAAGGGGGTCCTGAGGGATCTCGGTAATGGTGGCGGAGGTTTCTTCTCCAACCGTCTCGGAAACTACCTGCTCCAAAATGATGGGAAGGATCTCGCGGTCGATCTCCACCTGAAGCTTTTGGGTGCCGTCACTCTCCTCGGTCACGGAGATCTTAATATCATTTGCGGTATTCCAATTTTCGCCGGTGGTGGGATTTGTGCCCACACCTTCGTCTACCGAGTAGGTGCCGTCTTCGTTTTTAATAACGCTGTAGGAAGAACCGAACAGAGAAATGGTCTGGATCTCCTTTACCTCCATGTGCTGACCGATAAAGTCTACATAGATCAGGGGATAATTGATCTCGCCGGTGCCGCCGGAGGATGTGGTGCTGATGGAAATGGGATTGAATACACCGGAGGAAAGCTCTTCATAGATCTGCTGGAAGGTATCTTCAAGATCTGCATTGGAAACATCAAAATAGGTATCGGCATAGTTGATGTTTGCCGCGATCTTTGCATCGGTGATGGCGCCGTTCTGCGTGGGATAGCTGTGATTAAATGTCCAGCCGCTGTAAGTTACATTTTGTCCTGTTTTCCAAGTCTGGAAAGACTCAAAAGCTCTTCTTACATCATTGTTTGTATTTCTGGAATTGAAGCCGTTGGTGCTGTCGGCAGGGTTCATCAGAAGTCTTGCTACAACATTGTCGGAAATGTCAACGCCTACGGTATATACGGTAGCATCCTTCTTGTAATTTTCTTCGATCTTGGTCTTGGTGTAAGCAGCATTTAAAAGGGTGCTCAGATAAAGATTTCTGCCGCTTGCGCCGGTGCCGTCCGTATCGTTATGGGAAGAAATTTCATAAAAGCCTTCCTGGCTTGCGCGGTTAGCCTGACCGTCGGTCAGAACAATAGCAACGGGAACACGGCCTTCTACGCCGGTAGCGTTTGCTAAAATATTAAAGCCTCTGTCAATACCGGACTGGAGGTTGGTACCCATG
>JAZUOK010000133.1:0-8011 GCA_045604665.1 Eubacteriales bacterium
GTGGAAAGAATGGTACATGTTTTTCCCATTGAAACGGTGATTCGCGAAGACAAAGTTTCTCAGAAATTTACTCGCGAAGAGCTGCAAAAAGGCGCGGTCGATACCGATGAAGGCTATTGGTGCGTTCCACGCGTTGTAGAATAACAGGAGGTGGAAAGAAGTATGGATCTTTATTTTGCAAAAAACCAATGCGATGAAAATGCCGTCGTAGTGGACGATATGCTTCTAACGAAAGATATGCCTACCACCGCCGGTTCCAAAATGCTGGAAGGCTACATGTCCCTTTTCGATGCAGAGGCAGTTGAAAGACTTACAAGAAAAGGATATAGGATCGCAGGAAAAGCCGCTGTGGGTGAATTTAATCTTGATATATTGGGCGAAACATCTTTTCTCGGCGCCTGCGAAAAAGACGGTGCTTTGGTCAGTGCTGCCGCAGAAATTGTAAAAAAAGGCGAAGCAAAAGCCGCACTTGTTCTTGATGTAAACGGTTCTCCCAGACGCGGCGCTGCGCAAAGTGAACTTATTAATATTAAGCCTACTTACGGAACGGTTTCCCGTTTCGGTACTGTTGCAGTTGCCTGCTCCGGTGAATGCATCGGCGTTACTGCAAGATGTGCTGCTGATTGTAAAGAGGTACTTAATGCGATTGCCGGACACGACGACAAAGACGGCACCAGCTTATCCGAAGAAATTTGCGCAAAAACAAAAGAAGTAAAAGAAATCAAGAAGATCGCTGTACTCAATACCCTTTGCGAAAAAGCAGGTGCTGAAGTAAATGAAAAAATTGATTCCTTTATCTTGCTTTTTGAGAAAAACGGTATTGCAGCGGAAAGAATTGAAAGTGAAATCATTTCTTCTTCCGGTGCTGCCTGGAATGTTTTGATGAGTGCAGAGGCTTGCAACAATGTTTCTCGTTTCGACGGTGTGAAATACGGTTACCGCACCAAGAATTTCACAAATATCGACGAGCTTTATACCGGTAGCCGTACGGAAGCCTTTGGAAGTCTTTTAAAGAAAACGATCCTTTTTGGTTCCGAGACGCTTTCCACCGAGAACTATATGCCGGTATACGACAAAGCAATGAGAACAAGAAGAGTTATCACAGAAGAGTTTGCAAAGCTTTTTGAAAAGTATGATGCCATTCTTCTTCCTGCCACATCTTCTCTTTCTTATAAAAAAGATACCGATAGCACTGCCGCGTTTGAAGAAAATATCTTCACCGCACCTGCTACCATTGCCGGTCTTCCTGCACTTACCTTTAAATGTGTGCAGTTGATCGGAAAAGCCTTTGGAGAAGGCTCTCTTCTTTCTTTGGCTCAAACCTTGGAAAAGGAGGGTAAATAAGATGAAGTACGAAACAGTCATCGGTCTTGAAGTGCATGTTGAGCTTGCAACCGATTCCAAGATCTTTTGTTCTTGCTCTGCACATTCTTACGGTGCGGAACCCAACACCCATGTTTGCCCCGCTTGCTGCGGAATGCCCGGTATGCTGCCGATCGTTAACAAAAGAGTGGTCGACTTTGGTATGAAAGCAGGTCTTATGCTGAATTGCCATATCAATCGCACCACTACCTTTGATAAAAAAAGCTACTATTATCCCGATCTTCCCAATGCTTATCAGACCACACAGTGGTTTGCTCCCGTTGCGGTAAACGGTCTTGTAGAGATCGAAACCAAGGACGGCAAGAAAGGCATTCGTATCAAGCAGATCCACATGGAAGAGGATGCCGGTAAGCTCGTTCACGATATTCAGGAAGGCACCACCCATGTTGACTTTAACAGAACCAGTGTTCCTCTCATTGAAATCGTCAGCCAGCCCGACCTCTCCTCTGCTGAGGAAGTAGAAGCTTATCTTGGCAGACTGAAAACTCTTTTACGCTATGCAAAGGTTGCGGAATGTGAAATGGCACACGGTACTATGCGCTGTGATGTTAACCTTTCCGTTCGTCCTGTGGGCAGCAGTGAATACGGCGTTCGTACCGAAATTAAGAATATGAACTCCATTGAAGCAATCAAGCGTGCCATCGAATATGAAACAGCAAGACATATTGATGCCGTTGAAAACGGAACCGAGGTTCTTGTTCAGGAAACAAGACGCTGGGATGACATCAAGGGTAAAAGCTTTTCCATGCGTACCAAGGAAACAGCAGGTGACTACCGTTACTTCCCAGATCCTAATGTAATGCCCGTTGTCATTGACGATACCTGGTTTGAAAGCATTCAAAATTCCCTTCCCGAATTTCCCGAAGTGAAATTTGAACGCTACACCAATGAATTTGGATTGACTGAATACGATGCAGGAAGACTTGTGGAAAGCATCGCCCTTTGCGAATGCTTTGAGGGTGCAAACCGCGTTTGCAACAATGCAAAAGACGCAGCTAACTGGATGATCTCCGATGTTATGAAGACCCTCAATGCGAAGCAGATGACCTACGATATGCTTGCCATTGACGGAGAAAATCTCGGCAAACTGATCCTGCTTGTAAGCGGCGGCAAAGTGAGCCGTCCCAACGGTAGAAAAGTTTTGGAAGCAATGTTTGAAAACGCTTCCCTCGATCCTGAAGCCTATGCCGAGGAAAACGGTCTTATTATCTCTTCCGATACGGGCCTTGTGGATAAGGTCGTAAAAGAAGCGATCGCCGCAAATCCCAAGGCAGTTGCAGATTTTAAGAGCGGAAAAGAAAAGGCAATTATGGCAATCTTCGGTATGTGTATGAAAGAACTGCGCGGAAACTGCAATCCCCAGGATCTGAAAACCCTTCTCATTGATACCATTAACAAAATGGACTAATTTTTGGGGAATGCCGGCTCTTTTGAGCTCGGCATTTCTCTTATAATCGGAGGAAAATTTTGAAAAAAATTCTTCTTATCTATACCGGTGGCACCATTTGTACCGGCTTTGACGGCGAAAAAAGGAGCTTAAATACACATCTTGCAAAAAGCGTTCTTTTAGAAAATTTTTTCAATATCAATCCTGTTTTCAGAGAAAAGGCTGAAGAAATTTTTGAAGATTCCGCTTTTTTAAAAGAACACCAGACCTTAAGCGAAAATATGACTCTTGAAAAGCTTCATTTGATTGCAATGCATCTGGCATCTTTTCCTTTGGAAAAGTATCTTGGTGTTATGATCATGCACGGAACCGACTCCCTTCATTTTTCGGCAAATCTCTTTTCGTTTTTATTTCAACACACACCGATCCCGATTCTCTTTATTTCCGGAAATCGCCCACCTATGGATGAAAAGAGCAATGCAAATGCAAACTTCTGCTTTGCCGCAGAACATTTGATCAAAGGAGATCTTCCTGCAGGCGTATTTGTTCCTTATCAAAATTCAGACGGAAAAATGTATTTGCACAAAGGAAGCACGCTCCTGCCTTGCAACAATTTTTCCGAAGATTTTTACAATGCCGACAAAGCCAATGTTTTTTGTGAAAACAATCTCCCACAAAAAGAAGAACAAAAAAAAGTCCTTGCCTTTTCATTTCAAAAGCTTAATTCCGATTCGATTCTTTTAATATTCCCCTATCCCGGATTAAACTATGAAACGATTTCACTTGAAAATATTAAGGCTGTTATACATGGCACTTATCATTCCGGAACTGTCTGTATCCATCCGGAAGGAAAAAACTCCCTAATCACCTTTGCGAATCGCTGTAAAGAGAAAAGCATCCCTGTTTTTCTGTCCCCAAGCAATTTAAGCCCCGATCAATACGATTCTGTTTTTACCCTTATGAAAAAAACAAGCGTAACGCTTTTGGATTTGCCTACTTTTGCTGCCTATGCAAAAGCGGTAGTTGGAATCTCAAACGGACTTGAAGGCGATTCTCTTACTTCTTTTATGAAAGAAAATAGGATTTAAAAGGAACGGCTAGCCGTTCCTTTTTTCTTGACAATTTCGTGTTTTTTTGATAAAATACATTTAACAGAATGGTTAAATGTATTTGAGGATTCTTATGTTACAAAAGACATTAAAGGCGCTTTCCGATCCGATTAGGCGAAAAATTCTTAATCTTTTAAAACAAAATAAAATGTCCGCAGGAGAAATTGCAGATCAATTCCCCATTACAGGTGCGGCGATCTCTCGTCATCTTTCCCTTTTAAAGGACGCTGATCTGATCTGCGATGAGCGCGACGGAAAATTTATTTACTACCGACTGAATACCTCCGTACTGGAAGATGTACTTTTATGGATCAATGACTTGAAAGGAGAAAACTGATATGCTGAAAAAGTATTTCAAACCGATTTTATTATCTTCCGTTTTTATTCTTTTACCGATGATCTTCGGTGTTGTTCTTTGGAATAAGCTTCCTGAAAAAATACCGATGCACTGGAATATCAAAGGAGAAATTGACAAATTCGGTACAAAAGAAGCCCTTGTTTTTCTTTTCCCATTCTTTCTTTTCTTTATCCATATTATTACAATTCTCGCAACCTCTTTGGATCCAAAAAATAAAAACCAAAACAAAAAAGTTTATAGTTTGATTTTCTTTGTAACGCCTCTTATTTCTAACACCGTAAGTGGGGCGATCTACGCGTCTGCCCTCGGTCTTTCCGTTCAAATGGAAAGCTTTATGTCGCTTTTTTTCTGTATTCTGTTTTTCTTTCTCGGAAATTATCTTCCGAAATGCAAGAAAAACTACACCATCGGTATTAAAATTGTGTGGACGCTTGATGATGAAGAAAATTGGAATGCGACCCATCGCTTTGCAGGAAAAATTTGGACTGCATCTTCTCTTTTATTTTTCATGTTTATCTTTTTTCCGAAAATCTCAATGCTTCTCTCTTTGATTTTGATCGGTATCATCACACTGCTTCCTGTAATCTATTCTTATATTTTCTACCGAAAAAAGCAGAAAAAAACCGAGTAAATTCCGATAAATCCCTTGAAATATCAAGGGATTTATTTTATAATGAGTAAAACAGAAAATGAGGAGAAACTTTTATGGCTATGAATATCGTTTGTCTTGATTTGGAAGGCGTTTTGGTTCCTGAAATTTGGATCGCTTTTGCAGAGGAAACAAAAATTCCCGAACTAAAGCTTACCACTCGTGATGAACCTGATTACGATAAACTGATGAAATACAGAATCGGCATTTTGAAAGAGCATGGCTTGGGTCTCAAAGAAATTCAAGACACCATTGCAAAAATTGATCCCCTCCCCGGAGCAAAAGAATTTTTGGATGAACTGAGAAGCATTACTCAAGTCATTATTATCAGTGATACCTTTACTCAATTTGCCGAGCCCTTGATGAAAAAATTAGGTTATCCCACCATTTTCTGCAACACACTTGAAGTTTCCGAAAGCGGCGAGATCACCGATTACAAAATGAGAGTAGAAAAATCAAAGCTCTCAACCGTCAAAGCTCTTCAATCCATCGGCTTTGATACCATTGCTGCAGGAGACAGTTTCAATGACCTTGGTATGATCTTAAACAGCAAAAAAGGTTTTCTCTTCCGCAGCACCGAACAAATTAAAAAGGACTATCCTCAGCTTTTGGCTTTTGATGAATACAGCGATTTTCTCGCTGCCATCAAAGAGGCTTTATAATGAAAAAAATCGAACGGCTTTGCCGTTCGATTTTCTTTTAAAATTCTTTTTTTAATTCTTCTAATTTTTCTCTTGAAAGGGCCTTGACTCCCTCCAAAGGATTCTTGATCTCCAAATTCTCGTATTTAAAAAACCCCATAGTATGGAAAGGCAGCAGCTCATGCTTTACAATACAAGAAAAATCTTTTGTAAGTAAACGATAGCGCGAAAGAATCTCTTTACTATCGTTGATCCCGGGAACTACAACTGTACGGATGACCGTATCCTTTCCGATTTCATTCAAAAAAGATAAAATCTCCATTGTTTTCGTCATGTCCCGGCCGGTATACTTTAAACACGAGGCATCATCCCAAAATTTCAAATCAAGAAGCACCTCTTGGGAATGTGTCAAAACAAAGCGAACTTCTTCCGTAAGAGAAACCTGCCCGGAAGTATCAATTACATAAGGGATCTCATCCTTATGCAAAAGCGGCACACATTCTCCAAGAAAACCGCTTTGCAAAAGCGGCTCTCCACCGGAAAAAGTAACCCCACCGTCAGCTGCAAAATAAGGCTTAAACCTTTTCACCTTTCCACAAAGCTGTTCCGGCGTAAATTCCATGCCTTTTTTCTCCCAGGTATCGGGATTATGGCAGTACACACATCGAAGAGGACAGCCTGCGAGGAACACTGCGAACCGAAGACCTCTTCCGTCAACCGCGGCAAGGCTTTCAAAGGAATGAATAATACCGGTCATCACATTTTTTCGTGGAAGGTACGGGAGATCACTTCAAGCTGTTTGTCCTTGGAAAGCTTATTGAAGTTCACAGCATATCCACTGACACGGATGGTGAGAGAAGGATAAAGCTTCGGATTTTCCATTGCATCGATCAGCTTCTGACGGTTCAAAACATTTACATTCAAATGATGAGCGCACTGATTAAAATAGCCGTCCAAAACATGAACAAGATTCAAAACTCTGTTATTTTCATCGGATCCCAAAGCATCGGGGGTGATGGAGAAGGTGTTGGAAATTCCGTCAAGACAGCAGTCATAGGAAATCTTTGCAACGGAATTCAGAGAAGAAAGCGCACCTTCCGCATCTCTGCCGTGCATAGGATTTGCACCGGGAGCAAAAGGCTCTCCCTTCTTTCTGCCGTCAGGAGTGGAACCGGTCTTTGCACCGTAAACCACATTGGAAGTGATGGTCAGAATGGAAAGGGTATGCTTAGCACCGCGGTAACAAGGAGTTTTGCAAAGCTCATCATAGAAAAACTTTGCAACCCAAGAGGCAATTTCATCCACTCTGTCATCATCGTTGCCGTATTTGGGGAAATCGCCCTCTGTTTTAAAATCGACGATAAGACCTCTCTCATCCTTGATGGGAGTAACCTTTGCGTATTTGATCGCGCTAAGACTATCGGCAAGAACGGAAAATCCGCTGATACCGAATGCCATCAGTCTCTCCGGCTCCACATCGTGAAGGGACATCATCAATCTTTCATAGGCATAGCGGTCATGCATATAATGAATTACATTCATTGTGTTGACATAAAGCTTTGCCATCCAGGAGGCATAGGACTTAAACGCATCCAAAACCTTGTCGTAAGAAAGCACTTCCTCTGCAAAAACTTCACCTTCGGGAGCAATTTGTTCTCCGTGGATCTCATCCTTGCCGCCGTTCAGAGCCATCAAAAGCACTTTAGCAAGGTTACATCTGGCACCGAAAAACTGCATTTGCTTACCGGTGCGCATTGCAGAAACACAGCAAGCGATCGAATAATCATCGCCAAATTCTTTTCTCATTACCTCATCATTTTCATACTGAATAGAATCGGTATCGATGGAAACCTTAGCGCAAAATTCCTTAAAGTTTTCAGGAAGCTTGTCAGACCAGAGAATCGTAATGTTTGGCTCTGCACTGGGACCGAGATTGTAGAGAGTCTGAAGGAAACGGTAGCAGGTTTTGGTAACCATGCTTCTTCCGTTTTCGGAAACACCGGCGAGCGATAAGGTAACCCATACAGGATCGCCTGCAAAAAGCTCATTATACTCGGGGGTACGGAGATGCCGAACAAGTCTCATTTTCAGTACAAGGTCATCGATCATTTCCTGTGCGGAAATTTCGTCAAGAACACCTTCCGCAAGATCTCTTTCAATATAGATATCAAGAAAAGCAGAGATCCTACCGATGCTGTTGGCGGCACCGTTCTGCTCTTTTACTGCACCAAGATAGCCGAAATACAGCCATTGAATGGCTTCTCTTGCATTCGAGGCAGGCTTCGAAATATCAAAACCGTACATCGCCGCCATCTCAACAAGCTGCGTCATAAACTCAAGCTGACGCTCAATATCCTCAACCAGATGAATGGTTTCTTCCGTCATTTCTCTTTCGGAAATACGCTTTTTATCTTCTTTTCTCAGAGCGATCAGACGATCCATTCCATAAAGAGCGATCCTACGGTAGTCACCGATGATTCTGCC
>JAZUOK010000134.1:0-7110 GCA_045604665.1 Eubacteriales bacterium
ATTAAAAAAAGCACCCGAGAGGGTGCTTTTTTTAGTGATGTTTGTCCTTCGGACAAGTGATGTTTCCCTTCGGGAAATGATGTTTGCCTTACTGCAAATGATGTGTTTTCCCAGCGGAAAACGATAAGGAAGGCGTTTGCATTTGCAAACGCCTTTTTTGTGAATGAAATTTCTTTTTTTTGGGAAGGGTAATAAAAAAAGAAAAAGGAGAGATTTTATGATCGAAAAAGATACCGTTCGGCTTCTTCGGGAGTGTGATGCAGGAGTAAAAATGGGGGTAGAATCCATTGACGATGTGCGCGACTATGTAAGGGACGAAAAACTAAAGGATCTTCTTGTTACCTGCAAAAGGGAGCACGAAACCCTTTCCTCTGAGATCGAATCGGAGCTGAACCGCTTCGGGGATGACGGAAAGGAGCCTAATATTTTTGCCGAGGGCATGAGCAAAATGAAGACCGAGGTGAAGCTTCGTATGAATGAATCGGATTCTACCATTGCCTGTCTTATGACCGATGGCTGTAATATGGGAGTGAAATCCCTCAGCCGTTATTTGAATCAGTATGCCGCCGCCGATGAAAAGAGCAAGGACATTACCAAAAGGCTCATTAAGCTTGAGGAAAAATTGGCGGTAGACATCAGACCCTGGCTTTAAAGATTTCGGAAGGCAGATTGACGAAAAGGATTTTTTTTGATACAATGATAGAAAGTTGTATTTGAAAGATCAAGGGAGGAAAAGTCTGTATGCCGGAAGAAAATATTTATCAGAGATGTCTTGCAAAGATCGACCTTTCTGCCATTGAGCATAACTTTTCTTCTCTGTGTAAAAAAATCCCCGAAAATGTCAAAAAACTGGTCGTATTAAAGGCAGATGCCTACGGACACGGCGCCCATCGGGTAGCAGAAATTCTTTCCGATCGGGTGGATTATTTCGGTGTTGCCTGTATTGAAGAGGCCCTTGCCCTCAGAGAGGCAGGGATCAAAACACCCATTCTGATCCTCTCTTACACCTCGCCGCTTCTCTTTGACCTTTTGGTAAAGGAAAACATTACCCCTACCATTTGTTCCGAGGAGGATGCCCTTTTATTTTCCTGTGTGTGTGAAAATTTCGGTAAAAAATGCCCGATCCACATTGCGGTGGATACGGGAATGGGAAGAATCGGCTTTGCCCCCGGGAAAGAAAGTGTGGAGACCGTTGCCCGCATTTCCCGTCTGCCCGGTATCTTTCTGGAAGGGATCTTCAGTCATTTTGCCATGGCAGATGAAGAGGAAAGGGAGACCACCGAAGAGCAGAGCGCATGCTTTGACACCTTTTTGAATATGCTTTCTGCAGAAGGAGTAGCTCCTCCCATCTGTCATATTTCCAACAGTGCCGGCACCATGTTTTATGATAAAAAATACAATATGTGCCGTCTTGGTATCGCCCTTTACGGCCTTTCTCCCTCGGACGCGGTGGATGCTTCGGAATTTGATCTGCGCCCTGCGATGGAGGTCATTACCCATGTGGTCCATGTAAAGGAAGTGGAAAAGGGAACGAAGATCGGCTACGGGCACATTTATACGGCACCTTCAAAACGGAAGATCGCAACCATTGCCATCGGCTATGCAGACGGTTTCCGCCGTTGTCTTACGGGAAAAGGATATGTTCTGATCCACGGCAAGAGAGCACCTCTTGTGGGTAAGGTTTGTATGGACCTTTCCATGGTGGATGTAACGGATATTCCCGATGTACAGGTAGAAGATGAAGTGGTGATCCTTGGTAAAAGCGGCTCGGAGGAGATCACCGCGGAAACCCTGGGCGCTCTTTCTCATTCCTTCCACTATGAAGTGATCTGCTCCTTTTTGCCGAGAGTCAAACGAATTTATTAAAAATCGGCCTTACTTTCTTTCGTGAAAGAAAGTAAGCAAAGAAAGCTTTGGCCTAATATAAAGATAAAAAAGGTATAAAAGGTACAAAAAGAAGGCATTTGCTTTTATGCAAATGCCTTTTTATTTTTCTATTTTAAAATTTTTCAAGATCCAGGGTACCGAGGATCTCGTCTCCTTTTTTGCCAATGGCAAGAAGAAGGGTCTCGCCGTCCTCGTCGATGGCAAGAGAGGGGGCAGGGGCGCCGTAGTCGATGGTGTAAACGCCTTTTTCCCGTCCTTTTTCCAGATCGATCACGGTAACAGAGCCGCCTTCGCCCACGGTTCTTGTGCCGCAAAGGATCTCGCCCTCCTCGTCGCAAATGACCCCTTCAAAGGCCTTGTCCGAGGTAAAGCCTCTGATCTGGTTTTCCGAAAGGTCGCGGTAGAGGTAAAGGGCTTTGCCGTCTTCGAGATTTCGGGTGAACAAAAGGGCATCTTCCCCCACGCGCTGCACCTTGTCAAAGGGGAAATTTTGATCCCCCAAGGGGATGTTTTTGCCGTATTCAAAAAAGGCGATGCCGGTGTAATTTCCCTCTGCATCTGCCTTGGCGTACCAAAGGTATCTGCCGTCTCCGCTTGTGGCGATCAGATGTGCAAAATCAGGGAGAAGGGAGGTGTCTGCAAGGACATAGGTCTCCTTCAGATCAATGGGGTGTACCAGAAGAAGCTTATCTTTTTTTGCCACAAAGGAAAGGGAATCCAAGGGGAAAGCATCCTGTGCGGAAAAAGTGTCGGGAAAAGGGGTCTCGTGGAGCCCTTTTTCATTTAAAAGGGTAATGAGAAGACTTTTTTTGGTGAGTAAAATTCCTTGGTCTTTGCCACTTTCCCAAACGGTCAGGGAAGAAAGCTCTCCTTCCGATTGAATCAAGCCTTCCGCGGAAAGGGAGCGCTCGGGAGAAACAAAGCCCCCGGTAAAGCCGCCCTCTGTACTTGGGTGAAGATAGAGAAAGCCTTCGCTTTCGGGCATATAAAAAAGACGGGTCTTGTTCGATTCCCCTTCCTTTACGGTGAAACGGAACAGGGGCGAAAACATTTCTTTATTTTGTTCCTTTTTGCCCTCTGCACCGCAGGAAACAAGAAGAGAAAGGCACAGGAAAACAAAGAGAAAGGAAAAAATCTTTTTTGTTCTTTTCATAAAAAACCTCACTTTGATGTATCAAGTATAGCATATTTGCGGAGAATATGTTTAATATTTTGTGAATTTAAAAAGGGGAGTATTTATGGAGCAGGACGAAAAGCACGAAAACGAACAAACGGGTGGGGAAAGCACCTCCTCGGTACTGGATTTTGGGAAGATCGTGACCAAAGGGAAAAACACCGTTATGACCCTTGTGATCGCAGGGCAGATCGAGGGGCACGGCCTTTTGCCGCCGAATGTCAAGGCAACCCGATACGAGCACATTTTGCCCC
The DNA here is from genome assembly GCA_045604665.1 of Eubacteriales bacterium. Lineage (GTDB taxonomy): Bacteria > Bacillota > Clostridia > Oscillospirales > SIG627 > RGIG5579. The sequence continues at coordinate 3,316 of JAZUOK010000134.1, forward strand.
AGCTCGTTCTGGCGGAGGAAAGCGAGGAGATCGAGGGGGTTCTTTTTCTGATCAATACCGTCGGGGGTGATGTGGAGGCAGGACTTTGTATGGCGGAAATGATCGCAGGAATGACAAAGCCTACGGCAAGTCTGGTACTGGGCGGAGGGCACTCCATCGGCATTCCCTTGGCGGTGGCGGCAAAAAGGTCCTTCATTGCACAAAGCGCTACCATGACGGTGCACCCGGTGCGTATGAACGGGCTTGTACTGGGCGTTCCCCAAAGCTTTGAATACCTTCGGAAAATGCAGGAGAGGATCGGGGATTTTATTATTTCTCATTCTGCCATTTCCAGGGAAAAGCTTGAAAAGCTGATGCACGGCAGACACGATATGGCAACGGATATCGGAACGATTCTGGAGGGCAAAGAAGCGGTGGATGTGGGCCTGATCGATCAGGTGGGGAGTTTTTCCGATGCACTGCGCTTTCTCGGGGAGGAGCTAAAAGGAAAAAAAGCCTTGTAATATCATACTTTTTTGAACATTTTCCCTTGACAAAAAAGGCGGTTTTAAGGTACAATAAAAGGGCGTATTGAATATGCGTCATTATGAATCTTGTTCCGATGAAAATCGTAATGAAAAAAAGAAGGAGGTGTTCAAGTACATAATGGGACCGATTGAAATGATCATCTGTGTCGCAGCGGCGGTTTCTACGCTGATCATCGGCTTTGTGTGCGGTACGGTTTACCGTAAGCGCATTGCGGAAAAGAAGATCGGCACGGCAGAAGGCCAGGCAGCAAAGATCCTGGAAGATGCCAAGCACCAAGGCGAACAGAGAAAAAAAGAACTTCTTTTAGAAGCAAAAGAAGAAGCTCTCCGCAACAAGAATGAAGCGGATCGTGAGATCAAGGAAAGACGAAACGAAGTTTCTCGACTTGAAAAGAGAGCCATCCAGAAAGAAGAAAATCTGGATCGCAAAATGGAAATTTTAGAAAAGAAAGAAGAGACCCTGGAGCAAAAGCTCAAGGAGGCCGAGGAAAAGAAGGCCGAGCTTGACAAACTGAAGGCAGAAGAAATTGTCATTTTGGAAAAATGCGCAGGGATCACCGGCGAAGAAGCCAAGAACATTCTTTTTGAACGCTACGAGGCGGAAGCAAAGCATGCCGCTTCCCTCCGTTTCCAGGAGATCGAGGCTGAACTGAAGGAGAATGTTGAAAACAAAGCAAGAGATATGATCACAGGCGCCATTCAGCGCATCGCTTCCAACCATGTGACCGAGGCTACCGTTTCCGTTGTGGCATTGCCCAACGACGACATGAAGGGCAGACTCATCGGCCGTGAAGGAAGAAACATCCGTACCATCGAGACCTTGACCGGTGTGGATCTGATCATTGACGATACCCCCGAAGCGATCACCCTTTCCAGCTTTGATCCTATGAGAAGAGAGATCGCAAGACTGACCATTGAAAAACTGATGACCGACGGCAGAATCCACCCGGCTCGCATTGAAGAAACGGTGGAGAAGAGCCGCAAAGAGGTGGAGGCCACCATCAAGAGCGAAGGCGAACAGGCCGTTCTCTCCTGCGGTATCCACAGCATGAACTCCGAACTGATCCGCCTTCTGGGCAGATTGAAATTCCGTACCAGCTACGGACAAAATGTGTTGAAGCACTCTGTTGAGGTTTCTTACATTGCCGGTATGATCGCCGATGAGTTGGGACTTGACTCCGCCCTTGCAAGAAGAGCAGGTCTCCTTCACGATATCGGAAAAGCCTTGAACCATGAGGTAGAAGGCAGCCACACTCAGATCGGTGCCGATATTGCAAAGAAATATCGCGAGAACAAAGATGTGATCCACGCCATCGAAGCACATCACAATGACATTGAACCTCAGACGCTTGTTGCGGTGATCGTACAGGCGGCAGACGCTGTTTCCGCAGCCCGTCCCGGCGCAAGAAGAGAAAATCTGGAATCTTATATCAAGAGATTGCAGAAACTGGAAGAGATCGCCAATTCCTATAACGGTGTGGACAAATCCTTTGCCATTCAGGCAGGCAGAGAGCTTCGCCTTATGGTGAAACCCGAGGTTGTCAACGACGAGAATATGGCGTTTATTGCCCACGATATTGCACGCAAGATCGAAGCGGAGATGGAATATCCCGGACAGATCAAGATCCATGTGATCCGTGAGTCCCGTGCGGTTGAGTACGCAAAATAAAGAATAGAAAAGACTTGAAGTATGAAAACAAGAGCCTTTCGTTTACTGTGTTTCGGTGATGTGGTAGGAGAAAAGAGCAGTCTCTTTCTTCGCAGACGCCTTCCCTTATTCCGAAAGGAAAAGGAAGCGGACCTTGTTATCGTAAACGGAGAAAATTCAGCCCTCCGGGGAGGGATTGATAAGGAATCGGCAGAGCAGCTTTTTGCAGCCGGCGTGGATGTGATTACCACAGGGAATCATGTTTTCAGACAGAGAAGTGTTTACAATCTTCTGGACGGAGCAGAATCCCTGCTCCGTCCTTGTAATTTCCCTGCTTCCTGCCCGGGAAAGGGATATACCCTTGTAAATGTTTCAGGCCTTAGGATCCTTGTGATCAATGTGCAAGGTACTCTTTTTATGGAAAGCCTGGATTCCCCCTTTGAAACAGTGGAACGGATCCTTTTAAGGGAAGAGGGAAAATACGATTTTGCCCTTTGCGATTTCCACGGCGAGGCTACCAGCGAGAAAAAAGCCTTTGCCACCTATTTTGATTCCCGTATCAGTGCGGTCTGGGGAACGCATACCCATGTGCCCACGGCGGATCTTGGCATTTTGCCCGGCGGTACCGGATACATTACGGATCTTGGTATGGTAGGGGGAAGGGATTCCGTTTTGGGAATGAAAAAGGAAATTGCGGTGGAGAAATTTCTCACCCATATGCCCACCTATTATCAGGTGAGTGAAAGTGCTACCGAGGCGTGGGGAGCCATGTTCGAGATCGATCCTGAAACGGGAAAATGCATCGGAACAGAACAGATCCACCTGGAAGAAACTGATTGATTTTTCAAGGAGAGATATGCATCTGACAGATCTTTTGCAGAAGGAAAAGGATTTTCAGCCTCTTCTTTCTGCCTTGAAAAAAGAGAATAAGCCTGTCCTTGTAACAGGGATCACATCCAGCATCAAAGCCTTGTTCCCTGCGGCAGTGATCGCAAAGACCGACGAAAAAGCCTTGATCCTTCTTTCGGATGAAGGGGAGGCGAAGACCTTTCATAAGGCCCTTTCGTCGGTCTTTTCCGGCGCGCTCTTTTTCCCTGCAAGAGATTTTTCTTTGGTTCGGGTAGACTCTGCCAGCCGAGAGTTTTCTCTGGAAAGGCTGCAGGTGCTTTCTCGCCTTTCCTGCGGTGATTTTGACTGTGTAGTTACTACCTTTGAGGCGGCCTGTCAGGCAACCATGCCCCCCGAGGTGATGGCGCGCTCCAGAAAAACCCTTGCGGTGGGCGATGAGAGCTCCAAGGAAGAGATCTTAAATCACCTTGCGGAGAGCGGATATGAATCCACCCATCGGGTAGAAGGCCCGGGGCAGTTTGCCACCCGAGGGGATATTGTGGATGTATTTCTTGCAGGAGAAGAAAAGCCCTTGCGCATTGAATTGTTCGGCGATGAGATCGATGCCATGGGTACCTTTGATGTCCTTTCTCAAAGAAGGATCGAAAACATTCATCGGGTAACTTTGACCCCTTCCCGAGAGATCAATTTCTCCGCGGAGGACAAAAAAACCGTTTGTGCCTATCTGAAGGAAGAAATGGAAAAAAGTCTTCCCGAGGAAAAGGAAAAGAG
>JAZUOK010000135.1:0-5829 GCA_045604665.1 Eubacteriales bacterium
AAGATCATCGTTCCTACCGATGCAGTGGATATGACAAAGGCAAATGTACTCTTCTCTGAAACCTCCGGTCTGGGTGATGTGACAAAAACCGCCCCCGAAGCGCCGAAGGCAAAGAAAAAAGCTGATCCTTGCTGCGACTAAATGTGTAAAAAAAGAAAAACGACTTGCTTTGCGAGACTTCTCATAAGGAAGTCTCGCAGTTTTATTCGCCTTGCGGCGAGTTCTATTGCTTCGCAGTGATATTCGGCTTATGCCGAGTGGTATTTGCTTCGCAAGTTTTGTAGGCGAATAAAATAACACTGAAACCGTAAGGTTTCAATATCACTATTGCCATAGGGCAATAATATCACTCCGACAGAGTCGGAATATCACTTGAAAGACTATCATTTTTTATGTATAATAGTTTTTGAGGTGATAATTTTGGCTGATAGCGTTTTAAGGGATAAAGCAAAAGAGTTTGCAAAAACTGTTGTCTTTCTCTGTCGTGATATGAAATTAAATCATAAAGAATCAGTTTTGATAAATCAACTTCTTCGTTCTGCAACTTCGATTGGTGCAAATTTGCACGAAGCACAATATGCTCAAGGAACAAAGGATTTTATTTCTAAACTTGAAATAGCACAAAAAGAATGTTATGAAACTGAATATTGGCTTGAACTTTTGTTTGAAACTAATTGTATGAATGAAGATGATTATAAAACATTACAAAACGATTGCGGTGCTATCCGCAGAATGTTAATATCTTCACTCAAAACTATTAAATCAAAATAAGGGTTTGGGTATAGCCCTTGACAGCATTTTCACGGACAAATGCGATGCTGGTTCTATCCGAAGGGAGAGAAATTTTGTGAACATAATTGAGCATTATGATAAACTAATCGATGAAAATAATGATCCTGTATATGACCCTAAACCCTTGAAAGAGTATATGAATAAGTGGGACGGTCAAGTTTTTATTGATATAATGAAACTCGATAAAACAAAAACCGTTTTGGAAATTGGCGTTGGCACAGGTCGTCTCGCATTAAAAACTGTGCCGCTCTGCAAAGAATTTGTTGGCATTGATTTATCCTCAAAAACAATAGATAGAGCGACACATAATTTATCGCAATATAAAAATGCAAGAGTGATATGTGGTGATTTTATGACCTATAATTTTGACACTTCTTTTGATGTTATATATTCCTCATTAACTTTTATGCACATTCAGGAGAAGCAAGAATGTATCAATAAAATATATTCTTTGTTAAAGTCAAAAGGGTATTTAATTTTATCCATTGATAAGAATCAAAATGATTGTATAGATTACGGAGAAAGAAAAATCAAAAGATATCCTGATAACCCTGATGCGACAAAGAAATATTTTATAAATTCCGGTCTATCACTATTAGAATGTATAGAAACAGAATTTGCATACATTTTTGTTGGGTTAAAAATATAGAGCAAGCCGATAGATTCAAAAACGAATCTATCGGCTTTAAACATCCTTATGACGACTTGCTTTTGCAAGTCGTTTTTTGTTTATATGTTTTTAATATAGCAGCGGCGACGGCGGTGCTGACGCTTTTCAAAGAAGTGCCACATACTGTGTACATCTGCATTGGTTTCCAGCATGGGGCCCGTTTCGCAGTACTTTACACCGTTTTCGATGATCTTGGTGGCAAGGGTCTGAATCAAAATGGCAGGAAGTCCTTTTGCCTGATATTCGGGGTGAACGGCTACAAAGAACATTTCCAAGGTGTCGTTTTTGCCGTTCAGGGCCTTTAAAAGACGGAAAACACCGAAGGGGAGCATTTTGCCGCCGGATTTTTTCAGTGCCTTGGCAATGGAAGGGACCAGTGCGCCGAATCCGATGATCTTGCCTTCCTTATCCTTGATGGAAGAAATGTAATCCATATTGATCAGGGGAACATATCCGTCAAGAGCGTGCTTGATGACTTCAGGGGTCAAAGGAACGGTGCCGTAAAGCTTTGAGAAGGCAATATCAATGATCTTAAAGGCTTCCAGTGCATCGCTGTAAAGCACCTTGCGGTTATCATAGGTCACAACGGAGTAACCGTTTTTCTTAATAATATGATTGCTGATCCTGGCAAAACGGGGATCCAGCGTTTCGGGGACATTGATGCGGTATTCGATCCAGTCAATGTCTTTTTTCAGTCCCAAACGCTCCATGTGCTCGATGTAATAAGGGTGATTGTAAAAGGTAATGGAAAGGTTAAATTCCTCAAAGCCCTCTACCAGCATACCCTCGTGGTCCATATCGGTAAACCCAATGGGACCCATAATTTCGGTAAGACCATTTTCTTTTCCCCAAGATACCACTTTATCAAAGAGCGCCTCTGAAACCTCATAGTCGTCAATAAAATCGAATCGGGTAAAGCGGATGGCATTCTTATCCCATTTTTTGTTGTAAGCGTGATTGATCAGACCTGCGATCCTACCGACGATCTCTTTTTCTCTGTAAGCAAGAAAAAGTCTGGTTTCGCAAAAGTCGTAGGCAGGGTTTTTATCCACCGTAAAGGTTTCCGCCTCATCACTTGCCAAAAACGGAACATAAAATTCATTGTCCTTGTAAAGAGAATTGGGAAATGCGATCCATTTTTTCAAGGCTTTTTTCGTGGTAACTTCTTCAATTCTGATGCTCATAACTTCGATTCCTTATCCTTTTTCTTGTAAAACACATGGAAGACCAGTACTTCGGCAATCACACATACGGGAATTGCTCCGAAGAAATCCAGTGCTGAGTGTTGCTTGATGAACATAGTGGAAAGGCAAATGAGAATGACTGAAATGATAACGAATATTTTCCAAAGTTTTGAAACATCTTTCGCTTTCAGCCAAACAGATGCGATGCCAATGGAATAGGCACAGTGAAGGGAAGGGAAAACACCGGTATTGGTGTCAAAGGCGTATAAAAAGCCGATCAGGTCGGTTAAGAAATTCTCTCTGGGAAATTCTGCGGGGCGCAGATTCTGGCAGCTGGGATAAAGAATATAAACGGTCATTGCCAAAACTTGCGTGATGATAATAAAGGTTTGCAGCTTTTTAAAATTGTCTACATCATAAAGGAGAAAATAACCCAGCGAGATAACGATCAGTAAATACCAGAATACATAGGGGAAAACGAAAACCTCACAAAAAGGAATTAGATCGTCAAGGCGGCAATGGATCACATGACACTTTTCAACAGCAATCAAGTTTTCCGTGAGAAAATAAAGAATAAAATATCCTACCCAGCCAAGAAGGAGTTTTAAATGAGAAAACTCGGGAGTGTTAAGCTTTGAAAAGCGAAAGGAGCGATAGTCCACGGCTTTTTTCTTCATTGCATCCACTCCTTTCGGTTATTCTTCGGGTAAAGCTTTTTGGGAATATTCCGATAGGGAATAACCGTGTGCTCGGGAAGATTTGTTGCAATATTGGTAATTTCTGCCATCAGATAGTCGCATACGCGGCGGCGCTCTTCTGCATTTTGCATCTCGGGGTCAAATTCGATGGGCTTACCGAAATGCATTTGTTTTAATTTCGGCGCGATGTAAAGGGGGACAAAGGAAAGCTTTTTTCCTGTTCTTTTATAGTAGACTCTGGCGAGGTCCACAAAGCCTTCTTGGAAGTTATAAACGATATGGTTGTGTTTTTTATCTTCTTCCGGGAAGATGACCAGATTGTTTCCTTCCGTAAGCTTTGCAATGGATTCGCGGAATGTGCGCAGAATGCGGTTGTCGCGGTAAACCCCAACGGTTCTGGCATTGTTAAAAACAACAACGGATAAAGGTGCAATGATGTAGGATGCCATTTTAAAAAACGGCCGAAGGTACTTTGGCTTTTGTGACCAAAAATCCGTATATGCATAGGAAGGAACTTCTTTCAGCTCCATCATTTGTGCCGCGCACCAAGTGAAATTCTTTTCGGATAAATACAGCTCGCAAACGATGGGACCGTGAAGCTGGGAGTGATTGCCGATGATCACACAAGGCTCGTCGGGAATATTTTCCATACCGCAAAGCTCTGCTTTGGGATAAAATGCACGGACGGTGCCTTTGATCAGTAAGAAAAGGGAGGACTTTTTTTTACTTTTTTTCAACGGGGGTTCCTTTCTAAATTCCAATCAGCGAGAGACGCTGAAAAACATAACTATGCATAAAATTATACTGCTTTTCGACCTTTTTTTCAAGAGATTTGAGTGCCTTTTTTCGACTTTTTTCCAAGCTTTAAATATTTTTTTTAATATCGGCCTGCAAGCTCTTGATTATCTGTTTTCAATGTGCTAATATATACTTTGTATCTTTATACATATTTGAAAGAAGGACCTGACAAAAAGTGGAAAATGTAAGACAAGAAAAACAGAGCTTTTTTCGAAGCCGAATGTTTAAACGGGCTTTCAAAATCGTTCTGGTTGTGTTGATAACCGTTTCTCTGCTTCTCAATCTTTTTACCTTTATTATGCCGGTGGTTAAATACTACGGCAACAGTATGTCACCCACCCTTGATGACGGGCAGATTTTAATTGTAAATAAGATGGCGGAAGTGAAAAACGGCGACATTATCGCTTTTTATTATAATAATAAGGTCATTGCAAGAAGAGTGGTTGCATCCGGTAACAGCCAGGTCTCCATCGATGTGTTTGGGACCGTTTTTGTAAACGAAAAGAAAATCGACGAGCCGTATGTTCAGAATAAGACCCTTGGGCAGTGTAATCTCGACTTTCCTTACAATGTCCCTACCGGTTCCTATTTTGTACTTGGCGATAACCGGGATATTGCAATGGACAGCAGACTTTCGGAGATCGGTGTTGTTACAGAGGACAGGCTGATCGGCAAGGTCGTATTTTCCTTAAACCCTTTTAAGGCCATTAAATAATTATTTAGAGTGTGTAAAATGAATGCTTTGAAACATTTTTTTAGACAATTGAATATGAAAAGCATTTTGTTTTACACAATTTGCGTAGCATTCTCCGTCCTTGCCTGTGTTCTTTTGTTCTTTCTGAATGTAACTCATGCGCTGGCTCTTGAGCAGGAAGTGCGTTGCGGAATGGAAGAGCATACCCATACGGACAGTTGCTATCAAGGGGATTTTGTTATTTGCGAGAAAGTCTCCCATACCCATGACGGAAACTGCTATATTGTTCTTTTGAAAGAAAACGATATCAACGGTATTTTGACGATACTGGGAAACAGTGAAGATCATTCTCTGGAGAATGTGATCAACGATACCATGTCATCGGCTTTGACCTTCAACTCCAATATCAATGGCTCTGATCCGGAAGAAGATACGGGTGAGGTCACGCTGGACCAAAACACGGTATCAAAAATGAATATGACCATTTCGGACCAAGAGGAACTTCCGGATATTGTTTTAAATGAAAATATCAACAATGTTCAGACGCTTGCTTTGGAGAACGGGTCCTCATCCTCCGGAAGCGGTAATACCACGGGCAATCTTTCCGGCGGTGTATCCACCTTCGCCGTCGGCGATGATCCTGTCACATCCAATTATAATGCAAACTTCTATATTTATTTGGACGGTGCGTGGACCTGCATCGGTACGCTCCCTTATACCACAACCGCAAACGGAACCCGTTATAACTACACGATTCCTACAAGCGATGTATTAAATCTTGTTAATCGCACCCTTGGAACGGACTATGTATACAATTCCTTTGCTATTTCCGTTTCTACTTCCCAAAACAGCGGTTATTCTACAAGTAATGTGGGGGTTGGCTCTACCACAACAACAATTGCTTACCACCAGAGATCAACGGCTGCAAAATCCGCGCGGTATGTTCGCCTCATACCAAGCGGCGGCAATGCTACCAAGTCGGAGGCCAAGCGG
>JAZUOK010000136.1:0-4591 GCA_045604665.1 Eubacteriales bacterium
AAAGAAGGACAACGTTTTCACCGTCGGAAACGGCGGTACAGGTGGCATAAAGGGGATCGCGTACCTCGGTGGCGTTCCAGCCGCCGCCCATCATAACGGGAACTTCGGGGGACATATCACTTCTGCCGTGGCCTACGGTAAAGCCTTGGGGGAGAGAGATTTTGAGTGTTTTCATTGCACTGTCGTCCTTTTCTGATTATTTATTTTTCTGCTCTGCGAGCATACGCAAGATTTCCGTTACACACATTTCGCTGGTGCCTTGCACGAAGCGGCTGCAGTACACCTCATATTCACCGTGAGGGTACATATCCTCCGATGCCATGTATCCCATGGAGCCGCCGGTGTAAGCGCAGATAAAGGTGGTGTCAAAGCCTTCGGCGCCTTCACGGATCTGAACGCCGGTCTTGTCTGCCATTTCAAAGGGGGCACCTGCAAAGGCGATATCGCCGAAGGAGATGGCGTAAAGGGGGATATCCTGGGTCTTTCCGAGACCTGCTCTTTCTCCGATATGAATGGCTTCATAATAGGAGTGAATGCCGTAATCTCTGTAAAGCTCTACGGTGGAGATGGACTGGGAAACGCCCTTTGCACCCTTAGCCGCGGCCCTCTTTTCGGCACTGTCCTGAAAGATCTCGCCGGTGACTTTGCCTTTTGAGGCGAAGATCTTACCGGAATTTACTTTTTTCTCGGAGTCAAGCGCTTCTTTGACTACATCTACCAGGGCGGTACCAAGCTCGTCCGTGGTGTTGCAGGTCTGCTTTCCGGGAATTTTCGATGTCATGGCAAGATTGCCCGATGCGCCGTTGTAGTAGGCAAAATTTACATCAAGCTCTTTTTCCACACCGCTGCGGAGCTTATCGATAAAGTCGGCACTGACCACTCTCTTACCGTTGATGATAAGACTGCCGTCGCTTGCGGCGTGGCACTGCCAGTTGACCATCACGATGTCTTTTTTATCTCCACAGTCAAAGCGGATGGTGCGCATTTCCGGATCGGCTACGCTTTCGTGGTCTTTATAATCTTCGCTGGGGTTGCCGGAGTGGATTCCTTTATAGGTTCCGTCCTGCATAATATATCTGCGGACAAAGTTCAGTCCCGTGCTGTCCCCTCTGCCGGTAAAGATCTCGGTGGGGGCAAGGCTGCGAAGAGCGTCTTCGGCGCTTTGCTCCAGACCCTTGAAAACCTGTTTGGTCCAAGCGGAGATGGCAGGACTGTCACCAAGGGGCGCGGTATGGGAGTGGGTGGCGTTGAAGAAGATATATTCCGAGGGAATGCCGAAAGCCTTCTCCAGGATCTTTTTGCCCTGCTTTTCAAAGCTCTCGGTGATCTCCTTTCGGTCAAGGCCGAAGAAGAGGGCGGTGTTTTCCCCGTCGTGTACCGCAACACAGGTGATATAGAGCTTGCTCTTTAAGATCTCACCGTAGGTGGGAACGGTACTGGTCTGAATGGGAAGGGTCTCGGGGGTAATATCCGCTCTGCCGAAGCCTGCGGAAAAGGTATCGGGATATTGGATGGGGCCTTTTTGCTTTTCTTCTTCCTTTTGGGTCACATCTTCTTTTGCCGTGTCATCGCCTTTTTCCTTGGAAAGAGAGGAGGAGCAGGCCACGGGAAAGAGAAGAAAGAGAAGTGCCAGAAGGGAACAGATGAATTTTTTCATAAAGATCTCCTTGCAAAGGGTTCTGTTTTTGAAAAAGAGTGCTTTTTCAAATTATCTACCTTTGTTTATATAAAGAATAGCATTGTGCCCTGTAAAAAGCAACGAAAACAGGGAGAAATTCATTCTTTGTTTACACAGTTTGCACAAAAAATTCAGGGAAGGAGGCGTTTTCTTATCCTATTCCTTTTCCCGAGGGACAAAAATGCGTTTTCCCAGGGAAAAAGACCAGATCTGAAGGCTTGAGACCTTCTTTTTTGTCATTTCCTCCACGGCCCTTGCGTAAAGGCGAAGCTGATCCCCGTGACGGGAGATGAGGACTTCTTCCCCCGTTTCCTTTTTCACCCGATCAGTCTTAAAATCCACCAGGGTAAGGCTTCCGTCGGGGTTTTCAAAAAAGGCGTCGATCACGCCCTGAATGAGAACCTCTCCCGATTTGCCCAAGATCTCTTCTCCGGGAAGGAGAACATTGAAGCGTTTTTCTCTCACAAGCTGAGGGGAGTGCTTGATCTCTTCGTACACATCGGACTTAAAAAAGGCGAAGATCTTTTCTTTTTCCGCAAGAAGGATCTCTTCTTCGGACAAAAAGCCTTTTTCCTTCAGGCGTAAAAATTCCTTTTCCCCGTCTTTTTCCATGTTTTCAAAATCGGCAAACTGCATTACCTTATGGGTGGCAGTACCGATCTGTGCGGCGCAGGAGGTAAGCTTTGCCCGATCAAAGTCAAGGAGTCTGTGCGGCAAAAGATCCGCCTCTTCCTCTCTGCCTTCTTTTAAAAGCTGGGAAACGGAAAGCTTTTCGGGAAGGGTATCAAGACCACCCGATTCGTATTGGAATGAAAGGTCAGAAAGGATCTTTTCACTGTCAAATTTTTCCGCTTGCACTTTATTTTCCTTCTTTTCCCACTTGGTACATTCCCCGGGGGATTTTACGGAAAACCGAATTTCTCCATCAAGGCACTCTCCCCCTTCATCCAGAATGTGTCGGAGGGCAGAGCTGTCCCTTAAGGCAAGAAGGACAAATATCAGAGGGGAATCGGCGTGGGCGAGAAGCTCCTTTTGAAGGCTTTGTGAAAGGGGCTTTTCACAAACAAGAAGAAGGTCGCGCTTTAAGGAGGCGTAGCTTCTGGGATTTGCCGTCAGGATCAATTTTTCCACCGCACGGGTGAGTGCCACATAAAGAACTCTCTTTTCCTCCTCCAGCATGGCACTGTGGAGTGAGAGGGCGGCACCTTTTCGGATCAAGGGGTTGCGGCGGATCCTGCCATCCTCCGAGGGCAGGTGGAAAACCACTCCCTCCTCGGGTGAGAGGATCAATTTTGAATTTTCGTCTCTGCGGTCAAATTTTTGTGCCAGAAAAGAGGCGAACACCACGGGAAACTCAAGGCCCTTGGATTTGTGAATGGTCATTAAACGGACCCCGTCGCCCTCTTCCTCACTTCCGCCGCTGTCCTTTGCTACACGGTCAAGGTATGCTACAAAATCCGAGAGGGAATATTCTCCCACGCTTTCGGCATTCTCTGCGCATTTTAAGAAGAAATCCTTGATGCGGCATCCTTTTTTGTCAAAGAGACAGGAAATGGAAAATTCGGAATACAAATGAAAAATCAGTGCGGTGAGGGTCAGGGTCTTGCTTTTTTCCCGAAGGGTTTTCAGGCTCTCGTATACCTCACGGCATTTTTCCCGAAGGGGGAAGGAGGCTGTATCTTTCCCAAGGGTCAGCGCCGAGTAAAAGCTGCCTTCTTTTTTCAGACGGCGAACGGCTAGAAGGTCGTCGGCACAGAAGCGGAATACAGGGGAAAGAAGTGTGCCCAAAAGGGGGACATCCCCATCGGGATTGTCCAGGGAATTTAGAAGGGAGCGGACAAAAAGATATTCGCTTTCTGTGGAGATCTCCCCACTGTTTGCGGTGCTGCAGGGAATGTTTAATTTTTCAAGAGAGTCACGGACATTTGCGATCTGTCTGTGGGTGCGGCAGATCACCGCAATGTCACTTGGCTTGTAGGAATCGAGCATTTCGCGGATACGGGCGGCGATGTATTTTGCCTCCGTATTTTCTTCCCGAAGAAGCTGGATCGCTTCGGAGAAAACTTCCTTTTCCTCCTCCTTTTTCTTTTCCATCAGAACGATCTCTACCTCGGGGGAAGTTTCTTCGCCCACTTTTCCGGCACGCAGCTCGTCCTCTTCTTTGTAGAGGGAATCGGGGGAAGCGCTTTCCATCACCACACGGAAAATGCGGTTGACAAAGGAAAGGATATTTTCCGAGGAACGGAAGTTGTGAGACAGGAAGATCGCCTGCATCTCATCTGTTTCACAGGGGAAGCGCGGCAGGGTATTTTTATAATTGGAGAAGATCTCCGGCTCTGCACCGCGGAAGCGATAAATGCTTTGCTTGGGATCCCCTACGATGAACAGATTGTCTTTTCTTGTAATACAGCGGAAGATCAGGTCCTGAATGGCATTGGAATCCTGATATTCGTCTACAAAGACCGCGTCAAATTCCTCGGTGATCCTTTCGCCGAGGGCAGATTTTTGCCATTTGCCGTCCTTCTTTTCCGCTACTAATTTCAAAGCGAAGTTCTCAAGATCGCCATAGTCCAAAAAGCCTCGTTTTGCTTTTTCTGCGGCAAATCGTTCAAGGGCACTTTCTCCCAAAAGGAGAAATTCCCTCGCAAGGGTAAGGCTGTCCCTTGTTTCACGGATCAAGGCAGGAAGGGACATTTTCAGGTGGGATCGGGAGAAAGACAACAGATTTTTCTTCGTGCGGTTATGGATCTCGGCAATGCAGTCCTTGATATCCTTTTCCTCGGGAGGGCATTTGGTAATACGGGGCATTGAGGCAGAAAAGCCCTCTTCGAGAGTCTTTGCTGCTTCAAAAAAGTTTCCTTCTTTGCAGAAGGCGGCGCAATTTTCGAGGATCCTTTCTCTCTCCTCCAGAAA
>JAZUOK010000137.1:0-2786 GCA_045604665.1 Eubacteriales bacterium
TGGTGACCTTTTTTATTGATTTTATCAGGAGCAAGACGAATCAGATGCTTTGGACAAGCATCCACACAAAGTCCGCAACCCTTGCAAAAATCGGTTTTGAATGTAAGTTTTGCCATAATTAATCTCCTTACAACTTAATAATACTTTTTTTGAAGTTTTAGAGAAAAAAGATTTTTCATCTTGTTTTCCAGCTCTTTATACAAGGATTCTTTCACAGTTGTCATTACCAAAGGAAGACCCGAAAGTTCGGAAAAGGCTTCTGCTTTTTTTACGGAAGATAAAACATGCTCGACTTCGGTTTCTTCACCGAGATTGGAATTATTCACAATGCCGGTAAAACAAAGGCCGGAAGCGGTCTCGATCTCCTTCATAACAGAAAGCATTTCATTGGGATCCGAAGTAAGCGGACGAAAAAAATTTGCAACAAGAAGCATCTCGAAATTATTCTCTTCTTTGATCATATCCGACAGTCTTCCAAGGGCCAATGCTCCTCTGTCATCGCCGCCGATATCAAGAACAAAGTTTGTTTCTTTGTCATCCACAACAGCATACATTTCCGGAGGAAGCGCCGGAATATCCACATTGGTATTGGCATATTCGGACGAAATCAATCGGATCCCTGCTTTTTTAAAATCCTCTTCGCTGTCTTTGGTGCGGAAATAGGGATTTACGATATCAAGATCGCAAACCGCAACCTTCTTCCCTTCCCGTTTCATGCAAAAAGCAAGATTGACAGCAATGTTTGTCTTTCCGCTTCCGTAATGACCTGCGAGAATCGTAATTCTTTTAGCCATTGCAAACCTTTTCAACCCAGCCGTGAGGATCCTGAATCTTGCCCCACTGAATACCGGTAAGGTTATCGTAAAGCTTTTGTGTCAATTCACCGATCTGATTGTTGCAAACGGTGTAGGCATTTCCTTTATAGAAAAGCTGACCGATCGGAGAAACAACAGCTGCAGTGCCGGTTCCCCAAGCTTCTTCCAATTTCCCGTTTGCAGCAGCTTCAAAAAGCTCATCAACGGAAATCAGTCTTTCTTCTACGGTATAGCCCCAATCTTTGAGAAGCTCAACACAGCTCTTTCTGGTAATACCGGGAAGAACAGAGCCGGTAAGCTCGGGGGTAATGATCTTTCCGTCGATCTTGAACATAACATTCATTGCGCCGACTTCTTCGATGTATTTTCTCTCAACACCGTCAAGCCAAAGCACCTGAGTGTATCCGTTCTTTTCCGCTCTCTCGCCTGCACGGAGGCTGGCAGCGTAGTTACCGCCGCACTTTGCATAGCCGGTACCGCCTCTGACCGCACGAACATCCTCAGACTCGATCGCGATCTTAACGGGATTAATGCCTTCCGCATAATAAGCGCCAACGGGAGAACAAATGATCACAAAGGTCGCATTCTTTACAGCGTGAACTCCGAGATGGGGATCGTTTCCGTAAAGGAAGGGGCGAAGATAAAGGCTAGTTCCTTCGGAATGAGGAACCCAATCCTTTTCAAGCTCAACTAGCGTTTTCAAAGCATCAAGACAGCCCTCTTCATCCAAAAGAGGAAGGCAAAGTCTCTCCGCGCTGTTGTTCAGTCTCTTTACATTTTCCATAGGACGGAAAAGATTAATATCTCCGTTTTTGGTGCGGTATGCCTTCATACCTTCAAATATTTCAACACCGTAGTGGAAAACAGTAGATGCAGGGTGAAGTGCAATGGGCCCGAAAGGAACGATTCTCGCATCGTGCCAACCTTCTTCCACGCTGTAATCCATCATAAACATATGGTCTGTGAAGATCTTTCCGAAGCCAAGCTTTGATTCATCACAAGGCTTTTCTTTGGGGGAAGTTGTTTTTGTAATCGAAATGGAATATTTCATTTTCATTTCTCCTTTTCAAATAAAAACTTAAAGTTTGTTTCTTTGAATTTTTCCGCTGACTGTTTTGGGGAGTTCGTCGCAGAATACAACAAGTCTGGGATACTTATAGGGAGTGGTATGCTCCTTAACATATTTCTGGATTTCTTTCTTTAGTTCCTCAGTACCGACTGTTCCCTTGGTCAGAACGATGCTCGCTTTTACGATCTGTCCTCTCACTTCGTCGGGAGCCGCAGAAACGCCGCATTCCAAAACATAAGGAAGTTCCATAATAACACTTTCAATTTCAAAAGGTCCGATGCGGTAACCGGAAGATTTGATCACATCGTCTGCTCTGCCCACATACCAGAAAAATCCGTCTTCATCTCGCCAAGCAAGGTCGCCGGTGTGATAGTAGCCGTCTCTGATTGCCTCACTTGTTTTCTCTTCATCGTTGTAATAACCCACAAAAAGACCGCAAGGAGAGCCGTTTTTCAAATTGATCACCACTTCACCTGGCTCACCGTTTGCAACGGGATTTCCATCCGTGTCATGGAGTTCAACCTGATAAATGGGGGCAGGCTTGCCCATAGAACCGATCTTATGAGAAGCACCGACCATATTGCCGATGATCATCGTGCTCTCTGTTTGTCCGAAGCCTTCGAGAATCTGAAGTCCGGTTGCTTTTTCAAATTGCCTGTAAACCTCAGGATTCAAAGCCTCTCCTGCTGTTGTCATATGGCGAACACTGGAAAGGTCGTATTTTGAAATATCCTGCTTGATCATAAGTCGAAGCATCGTCGGAGGCGCACAGAAGGTGGTAATTTGATGCTTTGCAAACATCGGAAGGATCTGAGAAGCATCAAAGCGATCAAAGTCATAAACAAAGGTTGCTGCTTCACAAAGCCACTGGCCGTAAAGCTTACCCCACATAGACTTCGCCC
>JAZUOK010000138.1:0-2240 GCA_045604665.1 Eubacteriales bacterium
TTTCTTTTCCTTGTCTGCCTTTTGGTGGCGGCTGTGGCAAGCTTTATTCCTGTAAAGAAGATTGCTTCCCAAAAGCCTATCGATGCCATTCGGGGCCGATAAATAAAAATGTTTGCTTGCCCAAGTGTCCAAAGAGACACTTGGGCAGTTTCTTTCTTGACTTTAAAGAAACAAATGTTAAAATAGAGTTATCAAAAAAAGAGGACTTTGTATGAAAACAGATATTTATTTGATCCGTCACGGTCAGTCGGAAGGGAATCTGCACGATCTCTTTCTGGGGCATACGGATCTTGACTTGACTCCCCTGGGCAAAAAGCAGGCGGAGAGGGTGGCAAGTTATTTTGAAGATATTTCCATTGATAAAATCTATTCCAGCGACCTTATGCGCGCCTTCCATACTTCTCTCCCTTTGGCAGAAAAAAAGGGCCTTCCTGTTATCAAAAGAGAAGATCTTCGGGAGATTGATGCCGGTCTTTGGGACGGACTTGCCGTCTCCGAGCTTCGGGAAAAATACCCCGAAAGCTGCCATACCTGGTGGCACGATACGGGCCTTGCCCGTCCCGACGGGGGCGAAAGCGTGGGGGAACTTCAAAAAAGGATCCTTTCTGCCGTTACCGAGATTGCCGAGAAAAATTTGGGGAAAAAGGTCTGTATCTTTACCCACTTTACTCCCATCTACGCCCTGAAGACTGCCTGGTCGGGTGCACCGCTTTCGGAAATGAAAAATATGCCAAAACCCCAAAATGCCTCCATGACCCACGCCCTGTATGAAAACGGAAGCTTTGAAATAATAGAATATGCCTACAACGGTTATTTGGGGGATCTGGCATCCAATTTCTTTGGATAATTTTATGTAAAAGGAGTAATCTATGCCGGCATTTGTCTTGACTTTGCTGATAGGCGTCCTTTCTATTTTCCTTGGACTTCAAAATATGAAAGGAAATATCTCCTCCCTCCACTCCTATCATAGGCATCGCGTGAGTGAAGAGGATCGACTCCCGTTCGGCAAAAAAGTAGGCCTCGGCACACTGATCATCGGTGCTGGGATTTCGTTTTTCGGTATTTTTTCAGCCGTAACTCTTTATACCGATCAAGCAATTTTCACCTTGATCGGAGCAGCGGTTCTGATCATAACCCTTGTGTTTGGTCTCGGTCTTAGTATTTATGCCATGATCAAATACAACAAAGGTATTTTTTGATCAAAAAAGGGTCGTGCACCCCAAAGTTTACATTTAGAAACGCCGAATTGGTAGTATGTTTTTGATTTGCGTTTTATCATAAAGGAAACACAAAATACAAAAACATAAGGAGAAAAAGGATGACCCTTGGCGAAAAAATAGCAAAACAAAGAAAAGAATTGAATTTTACACAGGAGCAGCTTGCCGAGATTCTCGGTGTTTCCCGTCAGTCTGTCAGCAAATGGGAATCGGATATTGCTTTTCCCGAAACGGAAAAACTGATCGAAATGGGAAAACTCTTTGACTGCTCTATGGATTATCTCTTGAAAGAAGAGATTACGGAAAAAGATGGCGAGCAAATAATTGGCTTAACGAAAAAAGTCGAAGAAATCAGCCGAAAGGTAATGACAGATAAAACCAGGGGGAAGTTGAAGAAAATACTGAAAATCATTGCCGTTGTTTTGGCGGTGGTTTTGGCAATTGATCTTATTTCCATGATACTTTATTTTTTTGTTTTGGGTACGCCTCATTAAAATATGGTTTGTAGAATTAATAAGGAGCTGATGGATAACTCCATCCGTTTTCTCACCCGGAAAGTTTTTGAAGGTTTGGAAACTTTTTTCAAAAAGTTTCCATATCAAACACAACAAAAAAGAGCCCGATTGGGCTCTTTTTTTATAGCCTTCTCCAGTGGGAGAAGGGGGACCGCTCGCGGTGGATGAGGTGTTTTAACACCCACAAGGCTTGTCAAAGCTGGGGTTAAAGGCGTAGAAGTTTTTCTCGTCAAGGCGGTCGGTGGCAATGCGGAGCGCATCACCTGAACAACAATGGTGAAATGCTTTTGCGATAAAAAATAATTATATTTTCCACTTGATTTCAATGCTTTCTTTTGAGGCGGTTATGCGCTCTATCAGGCAGTCAACCACCGTAATTTTGTCGCTCACCGACAGTTCATCCCAATGCTCAAAATATCCGCTGATTTCACCCACATCATTTGTGCGGTTACTCTCTAATGAAACAATCTCGGCGCCAAGTTCTTTCTTCTCAGCATCAAGCTCGGCA
>JAZUOK010000139.1:0-7752 GCA_045604665.1 Eubacteriales bacterium
TAAGACCGCTTGGCCTCCGACTTGTATCCATAATCTGAAACAGTCTTTTCAGTGCATTCATTCCGTTGGCAATTTGACTGGTAAACCCTGCGAAAAAGTTTAGGGGCGTATAGATCATGGTAAGGTAAGAAACAAAGAGACTGAGAACACCGAAGGAAATGCCGCTGCCGGGAGAAGCACTTTCCTTCAGTACAAACCAGCCACCAACACCCCATACCAAATAAGTACCAAGGCGAACTCCCAAATTCAAAAGAGGAAAAATGGTGTGGTTTTTCATATCAATATCCAGCTTTGTGGCACCGAGCGCGGTGCTTTTTTCTTCAAAACGCTTGATCTCTGTTTCTTCTCTGGAAAAAGCTTTGACGATTCTCATACCGCCAAGAACATCGGAAAGAACGGAATTAAAGCGAGAGCGATTGGTATGATTCTCCACATACAAGCGACGGAACATTCTCAATGTAAAAAGGTATCCCAAAAACATCAGCGGAACGGGAATCAAGATCATAAGAGTCAAAGGGACATGAATGGAAAACATTACGATCACGATACCGATAATCTGAAAAACATTGATAAAAAAGTAAGGGACACCTTCGCAGAAAAACCAGTAAAGGGCTTCAGCATCGGAATTGATCTGAGTGATCAGTCTTCCCGTATGACGGGAAGTAAAGAAGGAAAAGGACAGCCTTTCAAAAGAAGAAAAAATCGTCTTTTTCAAGTCATAAGAAACAAAGGCCGACACCTTTGCACCGACAATGGTGCTGATCATATTGATCACAGCCTGCAAAAGTCCGACAAGTGCAATGGAGATCACAAGACCGAGCACCTTCCCATAAAAGGGAGAATCGGGTCTGAGTACTTCATCGTAAAGGGCTTTGTTATTCAGATACGGAACAAAAATTCCCACAAGGCTTGTGAGCAAAAGGGTAAGAACAACAAGAAAAATATGCTTCTTATACCGAAGTAAAAAGGGGATCAGTTTTTTTACAAGGGTCTGCTTTCCGAAGCAATGCTTACAAATTTTTCTTTCCCGATCGCTATAAGGATTGTGGCAGATGGGACAAACTTCCTCGCGCAGTCCCTCCTCTTTTTCGGAAAAAGTCCCCTCGTCCTTAAAATGCTGAATTTTTTCGCAAAAATCAAAGAGTTTTTTTCTGCAAGCGGCAGTCGCAAAAAAAAGACACTCTTCCTCACCGCTTTCCCTTTCGGCGATCAAGCGAAGAACTGAGATCTGTTCTTCGCATTTTATTTTTTTTATCTCGGAAAAGGGCAAAAAGAAATAGTCAAGTTCCTTTAAGACCTCTTTGCTTTTTTGAGGAGAAAAGAAAGAAGCACTCTCATCTCTCTCCAAGGACTTCAGGCAAAAAAGGGTTGCGATCCCCTCTTTTGTTGCCAGTGTATAGGCGTCACAAAAGAACGCTTCCCTGCCCATATCGGTTTTGAGAAAAAGCTGTGCTTCGTCAGTTATAATTCCTTTTTTTTGAAAAACGGACTGAATATCCGCAGGTAGATTTTTCATCATAATCTTAACCTCATTTTCTTCCTAATTCATTGTAAATTACCTTTTCTTTTTTGTCAATCAAATGCCAAAAAAACATAAATTTTTTTGAAGAAATATTGTATTTGACATAAAAAGAGAGTAAAATTTAGAAAGAAAGACCTCTATTACCAATATCTTTCGGTTGCCAAAATGTTTTTTTCGCTTATACTGAAATAGTAGAATAAAGTGAGGCGATCGTTTGAAATTATACCGTGAAGGAAAATGCCAGATCCGGATTCATCTGACAAAAGAGGATCTTGATAAAATGGAAATCACCCCCGAAGAAATCGAATATGACAGCAAAAGAGGCAGACAAATCTTTCGGGAACTGTTTGAAATTGCAAAAAAAGAAACAGGCTTTGATACTCAAGGAGAAAAAATATACATACAGCTTTATCCAATGGAAAAAGGCGGCTGCGACCTTTTTGTCACAAAGCTGGAAAAAGAAAATGTCGTTGACTGCTTTCTTTTCTCCTCCTTTGACTCTTTTTTCTCCGCACTTGACCTTTGTGCTCCCCTCTCGGCGGATGCAGAGATCTATCAAAGCCGAAAAAACGATTTCTTTTACGCCCTTCTCCCTTCTCAATGTGTACCGAATGTTTTTTATGAGTTTGGTGAAAAAATCCCTTTGCCATCTGAGGTGTTTTTAAAAATACGATGCCGTAAGGTTTCGTGGAACAAAAGGAAGTATAACAATGGAAAAACAAACGGAACAAGCGCTTTCGGCTCTTTGCAATGAGGTGTCCTCCTGCGCCCTTTGCCCCCTTTCCAAAACAAGAACAAACACTGTTTTCGGAAAAGGCGGTACCGATCCTAAAATCCTTTTTGTCGGAGAAGCCCCCGGAGAGCAGGAGGATCTGAAAGGATACCCCTTCGTAGGCCCTGCCGGAAATCTTCTTGATCTTTACCTTGATTTTATCGGTCTTAGTAAGGAAGACTATTACATTACCAATATTTTAAAATGCAGACCTCCCAGAAACCGCGACCCCCTGCCTGAAGAGGAAGAAGCCTGCATGGCTTATCTTCGCAGTCAAGTTTCGCTGCTTTCTCCGAAAATCCTCGTCTGTCTCGGAAGAGTGGCTGCGAAAAGGATCATTGACCCTGATTTCAGAATTACAAAAGAGAGAGGAAAGTGGTTTGATCGCGGCGGTATGAAAGTAATTGCCACCTATCATCCTTCCGCACTGCTTCGGGATCCCGAAAAGAAAAAAGAGAGTCTGTCTGACTTTAAAAAGATTTTGGAAGAATTTGAAAAAATCAAATAAGTTTTGAAAAAAATGTGATTATCTAAAAAAACAGGTAATCATATTTTTTTGCTTTCAAGAAACAATAAGACAGTAAAGGAGGAATTTAAAAATGAAAAAAATAATTACTGTTTTTCTATCGCTTATTTGTCTTTCAACCTCTTCCTTTGCTGCAAAAGATACCGCAAAAAATTGGTATTTTTCTTCTAAAAGTCAAAACGACAGACCTTCACTTCCCTATTTAGATTCTTCCCTTGGGAAAGCGATCGGAGAAGATGAAAAGGTTCTTTATTTAACCTTTGACGCAGGTTATGAAAACGGCAATGTGGAAAAAATCGTTGATATCTTAAAAGAAAAAGAAGTTACGGGAGCCTTTTTCATTCTGAAGCATTTTGTAGAAGAAAACGGTGATCTTTGCAAAAAAATGAGAGAAAACAAAAACCTTATTTGCAATCACAGTCTCAATCACAAAAACTTCGCCCATCTTTCAGACGAAGAAATCGAAAAGGAGATCCTAGGCCTTCAAGAACTGTACCGTGAAAAAACGGGCGATAAAATGGATCTGTATTTTCGCCCTCCGGAAGGAGCTTATACCGAAAGAGCCCTTGAAAAGATCTCAACTCTCGGGTATAAAAACATTTTTTGGAGTCTGGCTTGGGCGGACTGGGACAATAACAACCAAAAAAGTCCCGAATACGCGCTGAACCTTTTAATGTCAAGAGTTCACAACGGAGCCGTGATCCTTCTTCATCCCACCTCCGAAACCAATACAAAAATTTTGGGGCAGTTTATTGACAACATGAAAGAAAAAGGATACCGCTTCGGAACCTTGGAGGAATTATGCAAAAACGAAAAAGAATGATCAAGCGTCTTTTTGCTTTCATTATTCTCTTTGCTTTTGCGGCATCTTTGGCCCAAGGAGTAAATGCAAAGCTCTACCGAAAAAGCGCATCTGAAACCAAAAAGATTGCACTCACCTTTGATGACGGCCCCAGCAGACAAAATACCGAGGAGATTCTCAGCATTTTAGACGAATACAAGATTCGGGCAACATTTTTCGTCATCGGTGAAAATGCAGAAAAAGATCCGGAACGGATCAAGATGATTTTTGACGCAGGACATGAGATCGGCAATCACACCTACTCTCACGCCTATATTACAAAAATCTCGGAAGAAGCCTTGCGGAATGAAGTAAAAAAGACAGAAAAAATTCTAAAAGACATCACGGGAGAAAGGCCGATCGTCTTTCGGCCGCCAGGCGGCTTTTATGACGACAAAACCCTTGATATCCTGGAGGAAATGGGCTATGTGAGCATTCTGTGGTCCCTAGATACCAGAGATTGGAGCATGCCAAAATCCGACACGGTGGCTTCTAAGGTGGAGGAGGATGCCACAGGTGGAGATATTATTCTCTTTCACGATCTGGAGGACAAACGGCTTCCCACTCCAAAAGCACTCAGGCGCATTATCCCGAAACTGATCGAAAACGGGTATGAGTTTGTAACGATCTCTGAAATGATGGAAAATGAGGCGGATTAATCCGCCTCATATCTTTTGATAAAACAATTGACGAAAGTCTACTTCTTTGGTATAATATCTGCAATAATTTTTGAGGAAAAAATATGAATCTTCAACGCCTTACCATTGAAAGAATTGAAATTGAACAATTTAAAAAAATCAGAGATCTGACCGTTTCCCCCGAAAAAGGAGCCAATATCTTTTTCGGGTCTTTTCGCAGCGGTAAAACAAGTCTTTGCGAATTTATTCAGTTTGCACTGTACGGTGCAGACTCTGTTTCCCTTGCGCGCGGTAATACCGAGGATGCAAAGGGCAAAATTTTCTTCTCTTCCGAAAAAGGAAATTTTGTTGTGGAAAGACAGCTGATCGGCGGCGAAGAGAGCGTTCTTTTTTATAAGGATTCTCCCGCAGAGCCCATCGCTACCTCCTTAACTCCCGGAGAATATCTCACGGAAATGGATCAGGACTCCTTTGACCTGATCAGTTATTTTAGACAGGCAAAATATGAAACCCCCGTTGTGAAGCCTAAATTTTCCATTTTAAATCACATCGCATCTTTTTCACCCGAAACCGAAAGTATTTATCGTGACCTACTTGTTCTTGACAAGAAAAGAAATCAGTTTTGTAACAGTGAGAAAAACGGAACCCTTGACATTCTTTTGGACAAAGAGGTGCGATTGAAAAAGGAACTGGAAGAGCACCCCGACTGGGAAAAAGAAGCTTCTGACTGTCTGGAGGCTTTGTCAGAGATCAGAGAAAAAATCGATGACAATGACCGCAGATGTGTTTTGATCAAAGCAGATATGGCCGGCTTTGCCGATGATCTGAAGCTCTCCCAAAACAAAGAAAACACCGAGGAAACCTTCCACAAGATCGTAGCGAAAGAAAAGAGATTCAAGATCGCTTCTTTTGAAGTATCTTCCAAGATCGGAAAGCTTTCAAGAAACGAGCTTGAAGAAATGAAAAACGACTACAACCGCTTAAGTCTTGCGGTTGCTAACCTAAACAAAGCGAGGATCAGCCTGGCTTCCGCCGAAGAAAATCTTGCTTATCACGAAAGCATTTTCACCGGAAAAAACAGTCTGGAAAACCTTTTGGAAACAAAAGAAAAAATCAAAAAGCAAAAAAATGCAAAGCTTTTACTTTACATATTGGGCATTCTTTTCTTGTCCGCAGGGATCGCACTGGGTGTTCTTTTGCACTACTTCAATTTTGATCTGATCACCTGCATCGCATCCTGTCTTGCCCTTGTTCTTTGCTCTGTTTCCTCCTTTTCCGTTTCTACCCTGTTCAAAGCGCGTATCAGAAATCTTTTTTCCATGCACGAGACGGATTCTCTCCCTGAATTTTACAGACTTTATGAAAAGGTGGCGGCGCATGATAAAACCAAAGAGGTTTATCGTGAAGAAGTTTTCATCGCTGAAAACCTCTGCCGGGAAAGAATCGCGGAAAAAGATGCAATTCAGGAAAAAATTGCCGGCAAAGTAAAATCCCTCGGTTACAGCGAAGAAGACGGCGAACTTCTTGCTGTTTGCGACGAGATCATCGAAGCAAACGATGCGCTTTTCGATCTGGAAGATGAGATCGAAAACGACAAAATCGAATATAAGAAAAAGCTCTGTGAAAATGTAGACGGAGAAAAAATGACCCTCAGCCCCGAGTTTGTCAGTTTGCAAAAGGAGCTTGCTTTCCTCTCGGCACAAAATGATGCCCTTTACAAAAAGAAGGCACTGATCTCCGCAAGACTTCAGGAGGCAAAAGAGAAAAGTGCACGCAACCCTGAGGATATAAAAGCAGATCTTGAAAAGATCGGTGCAGCAATTTCAGAGGAAAAATCCGCTTTTGAAGGTGTTGATCTGAACTTTTCTCTGGCAAAAGCAAGAAAAGATCAGTTTGAAAGCGATCTGAAAAAGGCCCTTTCCAAACATATTAATGAGCAGACCGCTCACCTGTTGGGCGAAGGAGAATCCTTCCTCTTCGATGATGATTTTGAGCTTTGCTTCTGCGACAGAAAATCCGTACTTCCCCTCATTGCCGCAGGCGGCGGTGTCATTTCGGAAATGGGTCTTCTTGCTTTCCGCCTGTCCCTTGCAAAACTTTTGAAAAAAACCTGCTTGCCTATGATCTTCGATGATTCTTTGGCAAAGCTTTCCCAAGAAAACGCGAAGAAGTTCTACGACTATATCCGAGAAAACTGTTGCCAGTTCTTCATTGCCACCTCCTCCGAGGAACTCCTTGATATTTCTCGAGATACCGCTAACATTGTAACTCTCTGATGGCATATTTTCTTTCTTCACCCGTAGACACGCTGAAAGGCGTTGGTGCAAAACGCGTAGAAATATTGAAAAAAAGCGGAATTGAGACCCTGGAGGACCTTCTTTTCCGCTTTCCTGTTTCATATCGAAGCGGTAAAATTTTTCCTCTTTCAGAAGAAAGAGTCGGCACTTTTTCTTATTTTCACCTCACGGTAGAAAGTACGCCTTTCGTTGTAAATTTAAAAGGTCGCGGAAAAACCCTTCGGTATATTGCAACAGACGAAAACGGCACGCGGGTACATATTCTCTATTTTAATCAGCCTTACCTGAAAGGACAGATCTTTTCGGGACAAGAGGAATACTACGGCGGTTTGCTTCAGGAAAAAGGCGGTGTTTACTATCTTTTTTCTCCTGTAAGAGAAAAAAATGCTCCCGATCCCGAAGCCTTATCCCCTGTTTATTCCCAGGTCAAAGGGCTATCCTCCAAACAGCGCGAAGGACTGATCTCTCAGTTTCTTCTTGAGGTTCTGCCGCAGATAAAAGAAACTCTTCCCCAAAGCATTTTAGATAAATTCGGACTTTTATCCCGAAAACGCGCCTTGTATTTTCTCCATTGTCCCACAGATATGGAGAGTGTTTTAAAAGCAAAAAACAGGTTTGCCTTCGAAGAGCTTTTTCGTTTCAGCGTTCAAGCTTCTGTTTTTAGTGACCAAAATAAAAAAGTATCCGTAACTCCCTTCAAAAATAATGATCTCTCCCCATTTCTGTCTTCTCTTCCTTTTCATTTAACAAAAGCCCAAAGCAAAGTAATCGAAGAGATCAAAGCGGATCTTTGCGGAACAGAACCGATTCCCCCTATGGATCGCTTGCTTCAAGGAGATGTGGGCAGCGGTAAGACCATTGTTGCCGCCGCCGCGGCATATCTTGCGGCTCAAAACGGGAAAAGCACGCTTGTCATGGCGCCCACCGAAATTTTGGCGAAGCAGCATTTTTATTCGTTTTCCTCTCTTTTTGAAAAATTTAACATCCCTGTTTTCTTGCTCACAGGCTCTACCAAAAAGAAAGAGCGAGAAGAGATCTTTTCTTACACGGAAAAAGAGAATCCCTATATTCTCATCGGAACCCATGCGCTGATTGAAGACAGCACTCGCTGCACGGGAATTTCCCTTGCGATTACCGACGAGCAGCACCGTTTCGG
>JAZUOK010000140.1:0-7961 GCA_045604665.1 Eubacteriales bacterium
AAAGAAAGAGAAGACTTGTTACAAAACAAATCTTCTCTTTTTCTGTTGTTAAGTGGGTTTGGACTTCTGCCCGACTGCATTTTGTACTCACAAATGCGATGCTGGTTCTATCCAAATATATTATTTTATGCCAAAACAAAAACTTCGCTAACGACATTACGCTTTTGGCAGATGGAGTTTTTCTTTGTCATTTCATTAAGGCAAGGGATACGCGGATCGCCGCTTCCAAGCCCTTTGGAAGGGAAGCTTTTTCGATCCATTCCTCACGGGTATGACTGCCTCCTCCGAAAAAGACACCCATACAAGCGGCAGGGATTCCAAGGGAAAGAGGAATATTGCAGTCGGTAGAAGCAGATTTTGTGATCACCTTTTCCTCGATCACATCTTCGATCTCACAGCGAAGGATCTCAACAAGTTCCGAAACCTTTTCGGGTTCTGCCCCGCCGCAAGGCCGATCCCCCACTTTTTTGACAATAACCTTTACCCCATCTTTCTTTGCACCTTCAAAGATCTGGGAAAACCTCTTTTCCATAAAGGAGAGTGCCTCCTTATCCTCCGACCGATATTCACAGAGCATTTTCGCACTTTGGGCAATGGTATTCACCGAGGTGCCGCCCGCGATCTCACCTACATTGTAGGTGGTACGGGCACTTTTCTTTTGAGGTACCTTGATCCGATAGATCTCCGACACGATCCGGGAAAGATGAAAAATCCCATTGGGCACACCGAAATCCTGGAAAGAATGGCCCCCTTTTGTCCGAACCTCCACTTCATAGCGGCGAGAACCCACGCAGACATCGTTGATCACATTCAAATTGCTGTCAAAGGAAATAAACCTTCCGATCCTGCCTTCAAAATCCGCAAAAAGCTGTCTTGTCCCCAAAAGATTTCCAAGGCCCTCTTCCGAGGAGTTGCAAACGAACAGATAGCCCTCTTGGGGTAAAATTTTCTTTTCTACAAAATATTTTGCCAAAAAAAGCAGTACCGCAACACTTGCAGTATCGTCCCCCACACCGGGACAAAAGATATTTTCTCCCTCATCCAGATAAGGCATAGGCCGGGTATCCGGAAACACCGTATCCGTATGGGCACAAAATACCGTAATATTCTTTTTCCCCTCGCAGTTTAAAGGGAAGATCACATTCAGGGCATCATCGATATAAACGCCCTTTGCACCGATCTTTTCCAGCCACTTTTTGCAAAAGGCGGCTCGTTTTTCTTCTTTGCCGGAGGGAGCCGGGATCAGACAAAGATCCCTTAGGGTCTCGAATAAAAAGCCTTCATTTTCTTTTATGTATTCTTGGATCTCTTCCCGACTCATCAGAACACTCCTTTCGGTATTAAAACCATTTTACGCCCTTTTTTCACCTCTGTCAACCAAAGAAAGACCGATCGTACGATCGGTCTTTTTATAGGAAAAACAGCTTTGCCGCCAAGGTCATCACCACAAGGAAAACAAGATTGATCAAGGTAAAAAGAAGAAGGTATTTCTTGCCGTGACCCGGATAAAGAATACGAAATTCACTGAAGGTGATCAGACTTGCAAGAGAGGAGATGAGCGTTCCCGTGCCGCCGATATTCACACCGAGAAGAAGGGCGTGATAATCCCCTGTAAAACGGGAAAGCAAAATAGCAGAAGGAACATTACTGATCACCTGACAGGACAGGATCGATACCAAAAGGGTATCCTTTTCCAAAAGAAGAGAGAAAAACGCCTTTACTTCTTCCATACGGGATAAATTCCCTGCGAATACGAAAAAGAAGAAAAAGGTGCCGAGAAGGGGATAATCCACATCCCGAAGGGCGTTTCGATCCACGAAGAAAAGCACAGCAGGAATGAAAACAAGCCCAAGCAAAAAGGGGATCACGCGGAACACGATCAAAAGGGAGATGGCGAAAAGAACCAAATACAAAAGGGTCTTTTTTCTGTGAAGCTTCTCGGGGAACTTTTCGTTAATGGATAAAGGCAAAGGCTTCACAAAAAAGCAGAACACGCAAAGAAGGGCTACCGCCAAAAGAAAGGGCGGAAGCATCATGAGGCAAAACTCATCCGTTGGGATTTTAAAATAAGAATAAAGATAAAGATTTTGAGGGTTACCGAAAGGTGTAAGAAGCCCTCCTAAATTGGCTGAAATGTTCTGTAAAATAAAAAGATATGCCATGTATTTTTCTTTTTCCGTAACGGTAAGCGCAAAATACCCGAGAGGAAGAAAGGTGATCAGTGCCATATCGTTGGCAATGAGCATGGACCCGAGAAAGGTGATCATCACAAGCATCAGAAAAAGTCCTCGGAGATTTCCCGATACCATCACAAGCCTTCTTGCCACAATGGTAAAAAACTTAATGTTCCGAAGAGCACAAACCACCGCTAGCGTCAGAAAAAGACAGGCAAGGGTGTTGAAATCAAAATAAGAAATGTATTCCTTGTCCGGATGAATAATAAAAGATGTGATCAGTGCCGCAAGGGCCGCCACACAAAACACAACATTTTTCTTGATAAAACGGATCACTTTCATTTGAATCTCCTTTTTTCAACCGCTTTATCTTACAACAAAGTCTTTTTGATTGCAAGTATTTTCTTCCAAAAAAATATCTTTTTCAAGGTCTGACTTGCTTTTATTCCCCTTTTGGTTTACACTGTTTTTTGTAAAAAAGAAAAAGGAAGGAAAACATGATCCAAGATCTCCATTCCCACACCTACTATTCCTTCTGCGGAAAGGATCGCCCGGAGGAAGTGATCGAAAAGGCCATTGAAGGCGGCATCAAAACCCTTGGCATCTGTGATCACTGCTACGGCATCGCCCATCGCCGCGAGGGCACCCTGTTTTCCAATGAAGAAAAAAGCCTTCTGGACTATCAAAGAGCGGTAAATGCTTACCACGATCATATACGCTGTGTATCGGAAAAATATAAAAATCAGATCCGCACCCTTGTGGGCATTGAGATCCCCACCATCAACAAACCTCACTTGATCTTTCCGAAAGAGGTGGATGTTTCCTTTTTTGATTACTGCCTCATCGAACATATCGACCGAAGCGACAGCG
The DNA here is from genome assembly GCA_045604665.1 of Eubacteriales bacterium. Taxonomy (GTDB): domain Bacteria; phylum Bacillota; class Clostridia; order Oscillospirales; family SIG627; genus RGIG5579. Next base: position 3,045 of record JAZUOK010000140.1, read on the forward strand.
TGGTTCAGGACCTATTCGCATTTCTCTCTGAGCGCCGCTTTCCGAAAACGGGCATTGCCCATACAGACCTTTTCGGCTATTTGGAAAAGAACGGAAAAGATCCGCTTTCCTTCTTTTCCCAATTAAAAGAGCACGGTATTTTTTGGGAAATGAATGTAAACTATGACTCAGTTCATAAATACCGCTTACTCCCTTATGTTCCCGAAACCCTCGAAAATCCGTTCAAGGTGGAAATTCTGAAAAAAAGCGGTGTGGAATTAAGCGTAGGCTTTGACGGACACCGTATAGCGGATTACCTTCCCGAAAAAGTGATCCACTGCTGCGAAAAAATCAAATCTTTAGGACTTCCCCTTGTCAATTTATAAAAAAGACCGACTTTTCAGTCGGTCTTTTTTTCTTCTGCGAGGTGATTTGGATGCAGAGCTCGGCACACAAGAAAAACCCGAAACCTTCTGCGTAGAAAAAATCGCCTCTGACGAGGCGCGCGAGGAAAAAACGAGGGCGCTTCCCAACAAAAAAAGACCGACTTTTCAGTCGGTCTTTTTTCTTCTGCGAGGTGATTTGGTTGCAGAGCGAGGCGCGCGAGGGAAATCCGAAGATTTTCTGCGTAGAAAAAATCGCCTCTGACGAGGCGCGCGAGGAAAAAACGAGGGCGTTTCCCAACAAAAAAAGACCGACTTTTCAGTCGGTCTTTTTTCTTCTGCGAGGTGATTTGGTTGCAGAGCGAGGCGCGCGAGGGAAACCTGAAGGCGTTTACTTTTCGTAAATAACTGAAGGTTTCTCCGATGCACAACGAAGCTATGCGCCAAATCATAAAGCAGAATTAGTACATACCGGGAGCGCCTGCCCCAGCCGCAGCCGCAGCAGCTGCCGCAGCATCGTCCTTCTTATCGGTTACCAGAACCTCGGTGGTAAGAACCATTGCAGCAACGCTTGCAGCGTTGGCAAGAGCGGAGCGGGTCACCTTGGTAGGATCGATGATACCGGCTTCGTACATATCCACATATTCTTCGCTGTAAGCGTTAAAGCCGTAAGCGGTCTTTCCGGAGGAAAGGATCTTATCGATGATGACACTGCCTTCAAAGCCTGCATTTGCAGCGATCTGACGGGCAGGATCTTCCAGCGCGCGGAGAACGATCTCAACACCGATCTTCTCTTCACCCTTGGTAGTCTCAAGAAGTGCCTTTACTGCATTCACAGTGTTCAAAAGTGCTACACCGCCGCCGGGAACGATACCTTCTTCCACTGCGGCACGAGTTGCATTGAGGGCATCTTCAATGCGGAGCTTCTTGTCCTTCATTTCTGCTTCGGTAGCTGCACCAACCTTAATCACAGCAACACCGCCTGCGAGCTTTGCAAGTCTTTCCTGAAGCTTTTCACGGTCGAAATCGCTGGTGGTGGTCTCAATGCTCTTCTTGATGGATCCGATGCGGTCCTGAATTGCCTGGGTATCACCTGCACCGCCTACAATGATGGTGTTTTCTTTGGTGATCTTCACCTGCTTTGCCTTACCCAGCATATCCAGCGTGGTTTCTTTGAGTTCCAGACCGAGGTCGGAAGAGATCACGGTACCGCCGGTGAGAATGGCAATATCCTGAAGCATATCTTTTCTTCTGTCGCCGAAGCCGGGAGCCTTCACTGCTGCACAGGTAAAGGTGCCGCGGAGCTTATTTACAAGGAGGGTGGAAAGAGCTTCGCCTTCTACATCCTCTGCAATGATCACAAGCTTTCTGCCGGACTGCATAACCTGCTCCAAGAGGGGGAGGATCTCCTGAATATTTGCGATCTTCTTATCGGTAATGAGAAGAACGGCATCGTCAAATACCGCTTCCATCTTATCGGTATCGGTTACCATATAGGGAGAGAGGTAGCCACGGTCAAACTGCATACCCTCAACCACTTCGCAGAAGGTCTCTGCGGACTTGGATTCCTCTACGGTGATTACGCCGTCAGCGGAAACCTTTTCCATTGCATCGGCAATCAGAACACCTACAACCTCGTCGCCGCCGGAAATGGTACCGACTCTAACGATATCTTCCTTACCGGAAACGGGCTTGGAATTTTTCTTCAGTTCTGCAATGGCAGCATCAACTGCCTTGGAAATACCCTTTTTGATGATCATGGGGTTTGCGCCTGCGGTCACATTCTTCATACCCTCACGAACAAAAGCCTGTGCAAGAACCGTTGCGGTAGTCGTACCGTCGCCCGCAGCGTCGTTGGTCTTTACAGCAACCTGACGGATGAGCTGTGCACCCATATTTTCAAAGGGATCATCCAGTTCGATCTCTTTTGCAATGGTCACACCGTCATTGGTAATGAGGGGTGCACCGAATTTCTTGTCCAGTACAACATTTCTGCCCTTGGGGCCGATGGTTGCCTTCACAGCGTTTGCAAGCTGATCGATACCGGACATCAGTTTATTTCTGGCATCAATGCCGTAGATCATTTCTTTTGCCATGGTAAAATCCTCCTTAGTCAACAATGGCGAGAATATCGCCCATTCTTACGATTACATACTCAGCACCCTGGTATTTCACCTCGGTACCTGCGTATTTTGACATAATAACCTTGTCGCCCACTGCTACGGTCATTTCAACCTTGTTTCCGTCTACAACACCGCCGGGTCCTACGGCAACAACCTCTACAATTTCAGACTTTTCTTTTGCAGCGCCTGCAAGAATAATGCCGGAAGCAGTGGTTTCCTCTGCTTCGACCATTTTGAGAACAACTCTGTCGTTAAGGGGTTTCAACATCTTATTTTCCTCCTGTAAGTAATACTTCTTTCGCGAATTAGCACTCTCTTTTGTCGAGTGCTAAAACTTATAATTCTATTATAGTCACACCAAAGTAAAATTCAAGCAATTCTTCCTATTGTTAACAGTTTTTTCACATTTTGCTATAAGGTGATCGTATCGTTTTCCTTGCGGTCCAAAAGCCCTGCTCTCAGGATCGCACCGAAGATCTTCGCCTTGATATCGGGATTTTCTTTTTGCAGAACCCGAACAAGGCCTTTTACATCTTCCCGAGAGGTATTTTTGTCTGCAGGACACCCGGAAGGACATACGGGCATGGGATTTTTATTGGTAAAATACACAAGCTCCTTCTCCTGTGTATAAAGGAAAGGACGAATCACGGTGATTCCTGTTTTTGTCAGATCGGTCACCGGCAAAAAGGTATCGATCCTGCCTGCATAGAAAAGATTTAAAAGAAATGTATCGATCAAATCATCCTTGTGGTGGGCAAGCGCAAGGAAATCACACCCCATTTCCTTTGCCGCATCGCATAGGATCCCTCGCTTCATTTTGGCACAAAGAGAACAAGGGTTCTTTTCCTTTCTCACATCGAAAATGATCTTGCCGATCTCGGTTTTCACTACTTTATATTCTACGCCGAGCTTTGCAAGATAATCGGCAATGGGAGAAAAATCTCCATCGGGAAATCCCAGATCCACCGTCACCGCCTTCACTTCAAATCCGCTGGGATGAAATTTAGACAGGTGCGCAAGGGCGGTAACAAGTGCAAGGGAATCCTTTCCGCCGGAAACGCCTACCGCTACCTTGGCGCCTTTCGGGATCATGGAAAAATCATCGATCGCCTTCCGCGTCAGTGACATTAGTTTCTGCAGTGTCATTTCCTTCTCCCCCTTCCGATACGGATCCGGTGTCCTCGCTTTCTTCTTCCGCGAAAACAGCCTCGGTCTTTTCTGCCTTGATCGGGTAGATCTTATCGGGAAACATACAGTGGCCCTTTCTCTCCCAAACAAAAAGCGCAAAGAAGATGAGAAGGGAGATCAGAGAAATCCACATTCCGCTGACATATCCCTTGGGAGAATAGGAAAATTCCACCGTGTGCTCCCCTTCCGGAAGGTACACGCCCACAAAGGAACCTGCAAAGGGCTTGATCTGAGCGTCCTTGCCGTCCACCTTCATTTTCCAGTTGCCTTCGGTTTCCATGGGAATCGAGGTGTAAAGATAGCCGTCTTTTTTGGCCTTTACCTTTCCCTTTACATAGGTATCCTCAAAGGCTTCGATCTCCATTTTTTCATCCTGAAGAAGCTTTATCCCTTCTTCCCACAGCTCCTTATTCATGGCGCAAACATAAACGGTGGCGTGATCGGTAAATTCCGCCGTATTTTCTTCCCGGATCACACCGCGGATCTGAAATTTTTCTTCTGCATGGAAAAATCCTGCGGAGAAGAAATTGGGATATTCATCAATACAGTGCCAACCGTTATTCACCTGCAGATAGCTTGCAAGAGGAATATCGGCGTAAATGTAGATCATATTGTTGTCGGGCGAGGTGTAGGTAAATCGAAGAACTCTTTCCGAATCCTCCTCCCCCGAAACTGCTTTTCCCTTATACTCAAAGTATCCGTTTCCACTGCCGGACACCTCCAGATTCATATGAGTGGCTTCCGTGGGATCAAGAGGCACAAGAAGATCTCCCTCCAGGCCCGTGATGGCGGAAAACAGCGCATTCTGCTTTTCGTAAGGCTTCATACCGTCATCAAAATCAAAAGAGCCGCCCTCTTCTTCGATCATAAAGCCAAGACCTGAAAAATACTGATTCTCATAAAGAGTGGTGACCACATCATTGGTGGCAGGGGAAATGCAAGTCAAGCCTTGATCCGTCAGCGTTCCGTTTTTACTGATAAGGTATTTTACACCCATCATCGTATCTGCCAAGGGGGTTCCGTGAACATAAACAAAGCGGTTACTGCCCGGATCGGCAGGCATCCCCAGATGGAGCAAAAATTCCGAAACTCTGCAGTTGGCAGAGGATGCAAATTGAGAAATGCCGTTGTAGTGATAGAAGCAGGAATCATTGAGACTGCGCCATTCCGTGGTTTCCAGACGGAAGAAGTCTTTCTTGTCCTTTTCCGCATTTTCTGCGATCTCCACCATAGACTGCACTTCT
>JAZUOK010000141.1:0-3609 GCA_045604665.1 Eubacteriales bacterium
ACGATCCGACTTGGCAAGTCCTACGCCGCCTGCTTTTTCCATGGTTTCCTTCATATCGTCAATGAGGGTCAGGATCTTTTCGTCAACTTTTTCAATTTCCTTGGATTTTTTACGAAGAATTTCATCTCCGTCTTTTACAATGTTCAAAATGGCCATGGGATCTCCTTATACCAGCCCCGGTGCAATATCGAGGGTGACCTTTGCGCCGCCTTTTTTGGGATCGCTTTCTTCCGAAAGAAGTCTATCCAAAAGCGCACGGGAGGCCGGATTGTTTTTGTATTTTATGATAAATCGTTTCCGGTACACATTTTTCATACGGTAAATGGGCGCTTCAAAAGGACCGTAAACGATAAATTTTACATCTGAAAATTCACCGCCGAGATATTGTTCCAATTTGTCGGAAAAGGCTTTGGCGGAGGTCAGCACCCGGCTTTCCTCTTCGCTTGCCAGGGTGAATACGGCGATCTGACAGAAGGGAGGGAAGGTAAAAGCTTTTCTCAAAGCGATTTCTCCTTCATAGAACTCCACAAAATCCTGTGCAGATGCCAAAGAAAAAATATTGTGTCTTGGGTTGAGAGTCTGAATCAGCGCTCGCCCCTCTTTTTCTGCACGGCCTGCTCTGCCGATCACCTGTGTGAGAAGAGAAAAGGTGTGCTCGGGAGCGCGGTAGTCGCTTAGATAAAGAGAAGAGTCTGCCATCACAACGCCGACCAGTGTTACATTGGGAAAATTGTGGCCTTTTGCCACCATTTGAGTGCCGATGAGGATATCCGCTTTCCCTTCACGGAAGCGGTTCAAGATCTCGTCGTGATCGTTTTTTCCCGAAAGGGTATCGGAATCAAGACGAAGGGTTTTTGCCTTTGGAAATACGGTTTTGATCTCTTCCTCCAGCTGCTGAATGCCAAAGCCGTGCGATACCAAATGCATAGAGTCACATTCGGGACATTTATCCGGAAGGGGAATGGCATATCCGCAGTAGTGGCAGGAGAGTTTTTTTTGTGCAGTGTTATGCAGAGTCATAGAGACTGAGCAGTGGGGACAACGAATTACGGTTCCGCAATCCACACAGGAAACAAATCGGCGGTAACCGCGTCTGTTCATCAGAAGAATGGTTTGCTCGCCCTTTTCCAGATTTTTTGCCATCTCTTCGCGCATTCTTTTGCCCAAAAGCAAAGAAGGATCCTTTCGCTTTTCGGGACGAAGGTCTACGATCTCAACAGGGGGAAGCTTTGCGCCGCCGAATCTCTGATCCAAGGTCACAAGCGTATACTTTCCGCTTTTTGCCTTGTAGTAAGATTCAATGTCGGGCGTAGCAGAGGCCAGGACAAGGAGCGCACTGTTTTTTGCACAGCGAAATCTTGCCACATCTCTTGCATGGTATTTCAGCCCTGTATCGGATTTGTAGCTGCCGTCCTGTTCCTCATCGATCAGAATCAGACCGATGTTTTCAAGGGGGGCAAAGATCGCACTTCTCGTACCCAAAACAATGGGCTTCTCTCCGCGGCTGATGGAAACAAAGGTATCTCTTCTTTCTCCTTCGGAAAGTGCAGAGTGAATGAGAGCTACTTTTTCTCCGTAGCGTGAAAAGAGAATTTTTGCGCTTTGTCCGGTGAGCGCGATCTCGGGAACCAGAAAAAGAACGGTTTTCCCTTTTTTCAGAACATGGTCGCACAAAGAGAGCATAACCTGTGTTTTTCCGCTTCCCGTAATGCCGTGAAGCAGAGCGCCGGCAGGCTTTTCCTTGTCGGAAAGTTCTTTTAATGCTTCAAAGGCTTTCTTTTGAGAATCGGAAAGAAGGATCTTGCTGCTTTCTCCCCGGGAAGCTTTCATCAGGGAAAGAGGATCTCTTGCGCTTTCCTTCTCCCATAAGAGAAGAATGCCCTTTTTGGATAAAAGCTGAATCCCTGCCGCATCGATGGCAAAAAGCTCCTTGCACACTTTTTCTTCGGCAGAATCACAAAGGGAAAGATAACGAAGGAGCTCTTCGTATTTTTCCTTATTTTTTCCGCGGAATGCGGCGAGGGCTTTTTCGGGATCTGTTTCGGGTGCAAGAGAAAGATGGCGCACAACACGGGGCTTTTTTTGATATACGGGGGAGGGGATCATGGCGCGAGCCGCGTCACCGAAGGTGCAGAAGATCTGCTCTTTCAGATGATCGCAAAGCTGTAAAAGCTCTTCGCTTAAATAGATCTCGTCGGAAGAAACGCTCAGAATGCTTTTTAGGGATATTTTCGGCTCTTCTTCCACGATGTTTGTTACGATACCGAAGGCTTCTCTGTTTCCTTTTCCGAAATGAATTTTTACAACACAGCCGCGAAATACAGAAAACTCGCCGGGGCAAAGGTAGTCGTACTCTCTGTCAATGGCTTTTGCACATGACAGAAGATGCACCTTGGCAATGCGCGTTTTCTCCATGTTTTCCTCCGTTTTGTTATTTTTCCTCGTTCAGAATGATTTTGTATTCTCTGGTGTAAAGTTTGCCGATGGCTTCTTTTACGGGTTTTTCGGGAGCGGATGCTTTTTTAGAAGAGTAAGAGGAGAATTTGTCTTCTCTCAAATCAGCATTTGCAGCGCTTTTTGCAATTTGTTCTTCGGTGATCTTTCTTGCACACTTTGCGGTGGCAATGGAAAGAGCGTAGCGGTTTACTCCTTCATCGGAAAGTTCGGCAATAGACGGATAAATCATGTTTTTTTCCTCCAAAAATAGTTTATTTCAAGAAACCTTCAATGAAGGCTTCCTTGTTACAAAATGCAACAGGACTGTCAGTTTTTCCTGTCATGGCGATGTCGGCAATGGCGCGAGCCGCTTCTGCCGATCTGTCATCGAAATTGATGACGAGATTTTCATAAAGACGAACTCGTTCCAGTTCTGCCTTTGCAGTGGATAGACGCTTCTGAATGGACTCTTCCGTTTCCGTTCCTCTTCCGCGCAAACGGGCCTCCAGGGTCTTGTAATCGGGAGGTGAAAGGAAAACAGAAGCGTAGGATTTCAGTTCTTTCATTGCTTGAATGGCACCATCGGTCTCAATTTCCAAAACGGGGACAAAGCCTTCCTCAACCATTTGAAACAGCTGCTTTTTCGGCGTGCCGTAGAAGTTTCCGCAGTATTCTGCATGCTCGAAAAAGCCATCCTCTGAAAGGGTCTTTAAAAATTCTTCCCGACTTACAAAAAGATAGTGAACACCGTGAATCTCACCGGGGCGAGGCGCCCTTGTGGTCATGGAAACGCTCAATTTCAGTTTGGGAAAAATTTCTTTTGCGATCTTAAATACAGTTCCTTTTCCGGAACCGGCAAAGCCGGATACGATCAAAACTTCGGGTTTCATATTCTTATTCCTTTTCTTTTTTCGCCGAAAGGCGAGACTGAACTTCCTCGGGTGACAAAACAGAGAGAATAATATGTCCGCTATCGGTAAGAAGAACAGACTGCGTTTTCTTGCCGCAGGTAACATCTACGGCGATCCCTGCATCCTTTGCATCTTGCACCAAGCGCTTGATGGGCGCGGATTCCGGCCCGGCAACAGCAACCACACGGGCGGATGCCACATAATTTCCAAATCCGATTTCTGTCATATCTACCTCTTACTCAATGTTCTGGATCTGTTCGCG
>JAZUOK010000142.1:0-4608 GCA_045604665.1 Eubacteriales bacterium
TTTGGAAAAGAAGATCACGCTGGACTATTTACTTGCCCGTATTTCTTCCATTCCCCTCAACACCATATCCCCCGAAGCGATCTGCCTTCTGGAAATCGGCGCCTATCAGATCCTTTATATGGACAAGATTCCCGATCACGCAGCCATTTTTGAAACAGTGGAAATCGCCAAAAGATATTGCAAAGAAGCGGTTTCTTTCATCAATGCGGTACTCAGGCGCATTTCTTCGGAAAAAGATACTGTTTTTTCCTATCTGGATCTACCCGGGAAAAAGGGTCTGGCACTAAAATACGGCTATCCCAGGCATCTTGTCACCCTTTGGCAAAACGCCTACGGGAAAGAGCAGTGCGAAAAGATCCTTTCTGCGCAAAATACACCTCCCCATCTGACACTGCGCATCAACACCCTGAAAATCTCTGTTGAAAATTATTGCAAAAAGCTCACAGAGGAAAAGATCCCATTTCACAAAAATCCCCTTTGCAAAAACGGCATCACCTTGGAAAAAGGAATTTCACCCTCCGCCCTTTTCGGCTTTGAGGAAGGACTTTTCTTTATTCAGGATGCCGCCGCGCAAAGAGCCATTGACAGGCTTTGTGTAAAAAAAGGGCAGGCAGTTCTTGATCTGTGTGCTTCGCCCGGCGGCAAAAGCTTTGCCGCAGCCATCGATATGGAAAACGAAGGCAAGGTATTATCCTTTGAACTGCATCAAAGCCGCCTTCATATGATCGAAAAGGGAGCAAAGCGCCTCGGGATCACCATTTTAAGCGCCGAGCAAAATGACTCTACCGTAAAACGGGAAGATCTTCGAGAAAAATTCGATAGAGTCATTTGCGATGTCCCCTGTTCCGGATACGGTACCATTGCAAAGAAACCCGATATCCGCCACAAGGATCCTTCGGAGGCCTCTCTTTTGCCTCCCATACAGCTGCAAATTTTAGAGGCAGGAGCTTTCGCCGTAAAAAAAGGGGGCAGGATCCTTTATTCCACCTGCACCCTAAACCCTCGGGAAAACGAGGAGATCACCGAAAAGTTTCTTGCACTTCACCCCGATTTCGTTCGCGTAGGAAAGCCGGAGACCATTTTCCCGAAGGCCGGGGAAAACGACGGTTTTTTCTGTGACCTTTTGGAGAAAATAAATGACGGAACCACTTGACCTCAGGTCTCTTCTTCCGGAAGAGATCCCTCCCATTTTAAAAGAAAATAAAATAGAGTCTTTTCGCTGCGGTCAAATTCTTTCGTGGCTGGAAAAGGGCGCAAGAAGCTTTGACGAAATGACAAACATTTCAAAAAAGCAAAGAGATCTGCTTTCTCAGATCTTCTATATTTCCAATATGGCAGATGTGGAATATCTTGTTTCCGGTCTTGACGGAACCAGAAAATACCTGTTCACCTTGCCTGACGGAGAATATGTGGAAAGCGTTCTCCTCTCCTACAAGCACGGTTACAGCGTCTGTCTTTCCACACAGGTTGGCTGTAAAATGGGATGCAAATTCTGCGCTTCCACAAAAGCAGGCTTTTGCCGAAACCTTTCTGCCGGAGAAATTCTTCTTCAAATGGTCGAGATCACAAGAAATATGCGGAAAGATTTTCCCGATTTCAGAATCGGGCATGTAGTTCTGATGGGCATTGGAGAGCCCCTGGACAACTACGACGAAGTGATCCGCTTTTTAAAGCTTTGCAACCAAAAAGAGCTTTTCGGAATCGGTTATCGCAATATTTCCCTTTCCACCTGCGGCATCATTCCTCAAATTGAAAAATTGATGAAGGAAGATTTGCCCATTACCCTTTCCATCTCCTTGCACGCTTCCAATGACGCGCTCCGTTCCGATTTGATGCCTGTAAACAAAAAATATCCTATGGCAGACCTTTTGAAGGTTTGCAAAAAATATACCCTTCACACAGGAAGACGAATCTCCTTTGAATATGCGGTGATCGCAGGTGTAAACGACACCCCCAAAGAAGCAAAGGAATTGATACGGCTTCTTTCGGGATGGCTGAATCACTTGAATCTGATTCCCGTCAACCCCACAAAAGAAACAAACTTTTTACCCGCTGACCGAAAGAGCATCGAGCATTTCGTCTCTCTTTTGCAAAAGGGCGGTGTAAACGCTACCATTCGCCGCACACTGGGAGCAGATATCCAAGCGGCCTGCGGACAGCTCCGCAGAGAAAAACAGATCCCCTAAAGGAGTAAACTATGCAGTATTTCGGGTCCACTGACCAAGGCATTCGCCGCAGCAGTAACCAAGACGCTTTCCTTTTGAAAGTGGCAGGAAACCTTCTTATCGCCACCGTTTGTGACGGAATGGGCGGTGTGAAGGGCGGCGGTGTTGCAAGTTCCATTGCGGTGGAAACTTACACCAAGAAATTATCCAAATACATTATGAGCGCACTGAGCTTCGTGTACTTAGGCGATATTCCCGAATTTGGAAAGCCCTGTAAGGACTGCCCCGAGCTTCATTTGGATGATTTTATCTCAAAATCCATTGACCTTGCCAACGCAGGGGTTTATTCGGAAGCGGAAAAAAATCCTTCCCTTTCCGGAATGGGAACGACCCTCACCTCTTGCGTGGTGACTCCCAAGGGTGTTGTAACCGCCAACATCGGTGACAGCCGCATTTACTATGCAAACGACGGTGTGATCACCCAGCTGACAAAAGACCACTCCTTGGTACAAAGCCTTGTTGACGAAGGCAAGATCACTCCCGAGGAAGCCTATACCCACCCCAACCGAAACATTATTCTCCGCGCATTGGGCGTTGACGAAAAGGTAGAAGCAGATATTACAGAATTTCCTTTCACGGAAGGTCACCTGCTTCTTTGCAGTGACGGCCTTTCCGGATATTTTGATGAAGACTTTTTCCTTCAGACTCTGGAAAGCAACAGAAGCTGTCAGGAGAAAGCCTCGCTTCTCATTGAATATGCCAACCACTGCGGTGGCGCTGATAACATCACCGCAATCGTCATTAAGCTATAAGGAAAGGAGATCATCATGGATTCTGCTGAAAACAAGTATCAACATCTGGTCGGTCAAGTGATCGATGATCGGTATGAAATACTGAAAGTAAAAGGCATCGGCGGTATGGCAGTTGTTCTAAAAGCCAAGGATCGCTTAAAGAATCGCATTGTTGCCATTAAAATGCTCAATGAAAAGCATAGCAATGACAATGCTTCCGTGCGCAGATTTGTAAACGAATCCCGAGCCATTGCTATGCTCTCCAGCGAACACATTGTAGACATTTACGATGTAACCTTCACAGGAAAAAGAAAGTATATCGTAATGGAATATATTGAGGGAATCACCCTGCGCGAGTATATGCACAGAAATTCCCCCTTGGGACTGGAAAAGGCTCTGGATTTCACCATGCAGATCCTTTCGGCCTTACAGCACGCTCACGAAAAGGGCGTGGTTCACCGCGACATTAAGCCACAGAACATTATGGTTCAAAAGAACGGCAAGCTGAAGGTCACCGACTTTGGTATCGCTCAGATCAGTGACATTGAAAAAGGCTCTTCCGGTGTTGCCATGGGAACGGTTTACTACATTTCCCCCGAGCAGGCAAGCGGAAAGACCACCACCTTCTCTTCCGATATCTATTCCGTTGGTATTATGCTCTACGAAATGGCAACGGGAAAGCTTCCCTTTGAAGGAGATACGCCCCTTTCCATTGCAATGATGCAGGTAAACACTGCGCCCGTCCGTCCCAGAAAGATCGATCCGAAGATCCCCTTGGGTCTGGAGCAGATCATTCTCCGCGCCATCAACAAGGCTCCTCAGGACCGTTTCCGCAGTGCAAAATCCATGCTTCGTGCCTGTGAGATCATCAAAAAAGACAAAACAGTGGTATTTGAAGAAACTCTTCCGAAAAAGCCCCTTTCCCCTGCACCTGATGCAAAGACACCTGCACAGCCGGAAAAGAAGTTGAAAAAGCCCTCTCCTCGTACCCTTTTCCCCATTATTTTGGGTGTAACCACCGCCTTTCTTTTTGTTTTGCTGATTGCAGGTGTGATCCTGATCTCTTCCCTTCTGAAGATGACAAGCGAGGACAACAGTCTTGTTGTAAAAATCCCCCCTCTTGTCAGTCAGGAACTGACAGAGGAACTGAAAGCCAATCTTTTGGAGCAGAACATCGCCATTGAGATCGAAGAAGTAAACAACGATATTTACGATGCAGGAAAAATCGTATCTCAAGATCCCGAGGCAGGCCAGACCCGAAAGATTTCATCCAAAAAGGAAAATGTTACTTTATCTCTGCAAGTTTCCAAGGGTAAAAAGAGCTTCACTCTTTCCGATTACAGCAATCAGGAATACCGTAAAGTTCAGCTGGAGCTTGAAAGCCTCGGCGCGATCGTGAAAGTAGAAGAGAAAAATGACTCTAATATGATCGCAGGTTTTGTTATTTCCACCTCCCCCGAAAAAGATGCAACGATCAACAGCGGTGATACCGTGACCCTCTATGTTTCTAAAGGTGTGGAAACCGCATTCGCAAATATGATCAGTGTGGTGGGAATGGAATCCGGTGAAGCAAAAAGAAAGCTTTTCAACGCCAACTTCCTGGTTGGTACCATTACTCATGAATTTTCCGACAGTGTTCCTGCAGGGTACAT
>JAZUOK010000143.1:0-6184 GCA_045604665.1 Eubacteriales bacterium
CGCTCGGTTCTCTCAACCGCACCGATCTGAGTTCTATTCCTAAGTATCTTGCAAAGGGAGACTATGCTTGGTACTGTGATTTTCATGCTTACGGCGGTTCCGAAAAGGGTAATGTGGGTAAAATTACCAATACCTTCTACGGCGGTACTTTTAATGTATATTATTATCATGGTGGAAATAACAGTAGTGCAGCCTTCGGTACCGATGGAGGTTATACCCTCAAAGCTGGCGAAAGCCAGATAACCAACTATGTTTACGGCGGACATTTTGCCCGTTTTGCCGGCGGCTCCTTCGGCGGAAATGTCAGCACCATTAAAAATGTTGTCTGTGGTTCTGCAGAAGGAAGCATCTCTGTAAGAGACAGTGCATTTTACTGTGCACAAGGCGCTTCTGAAAATACTACGGTAGAGAATGAAATTTCCGGTTTTGCGCCGGTTAATCTTGGAACCAACAATCAGATCACTGAAAAAACCAATATGGAAGGCGTAATTTACGGCGGCACCAACAACAATGATGACGGTAATGTTGGTACAGTAAACAATGTGATCAAGAACGATGCTGTGATCGGTACCTTCAACGGTGGTTGCAACACCGGCAGAGCCTACAATATCACCAATACGATCACAAGAGACCCTGACAGTGAAGCAGAGCCTAAAATTACCACATTCTATGGCGGCGGCAGAAATCCCGAAGTTCCCACCGAGGGAAAGAAAATGTTGATCACCAACAATGTGGAAGCAGGCTTTGTTAAGGAGTTCTATGCTGCAATTTACAGAGCAAGAGAGGATAGCGTAGTTACTTCTGTTGAGAACAACCTGACGGGCGGCAAGATCCACGCCTTCTATGGCGGAAATAACCTCGATACAGACTACGTTGTAACCGGAACAGATCCTGAGACAGGAGCAGAGATAAAAGAGATTGTATACATCCTTGGTGATATTACAAATATCACCAACAATGTACCCGAGGGAAGCACGATCCATGTGGATCTCTTCTACGGCGCCGGCGTAACCGGTGAAGTGGAAACGGTAGTGAATAATTTTGAAAGTGATACTGCTTCCTTTGGTGCAGCATACGGCGGCCTCTACGGTATTGAAAGCTATGAAAAAAGGACCCAAGGCGGTATTGCCAATAACATTCAGAACACCATTGAGGTAGGTACCTTCGAAGTCTTCACCGGCGGTTCTCGCCGTGCACAGAGCGGGCACATTTATACAAAGGTTACCGGCGGCGAATTTGATGAATTCTACGGTGCCAATAACCAGGCGAGTCAGGAATATACCAATTCCAAACCTGATACTGAGAATCCTAATAATCCGCTCAATTTTGCAGTTCTTACTACCTTTAATGGTCCAATAACTGTCAACGGCAATGTATACGGCGGCTCTTATTTTGGTGATATTAAAGGTAATATCAAAACGATCTTCACTTCCGGTGATTTCAACGGGGATACCTTTATTGGTAACCGTTTCGGCAATATCACGGGTACTGTTACCGGGACTGTCAACGGTGGTACTTTCAACCGTTACTTTGGCGGAAGCGACGGCTTGAATGCGTACGGTACAGTGGCTTATGAAACGCCTGTGATTACAGGAAATGTGTACAATTATATTAATGGCGGTACCTTTACTGCAGCTTCCACAAGGTTTAATCCAGAGAAAAATGAATACGCCAAAAAGATCCAGAATTACGCAATGATTCTTGGAGGAAACTACTGTACGATTAGCGGAACGAACACTAGAAATGTTCAAACAGCTGCCGAAATTGCTTCCGGTAAGTTGCGATGCAATGGTAGCACGAGTACAATAAAATAATCAAAAGACCGACGGATTTTCCGTCGGTCTTTTTTTGTTTTTTTGTTTTTATATGAAAGAAGGGATTTTTATGGAAAATATACAAGAAAGCCCAAGCAAAATATACACAAAAGTGCTTGATTTTTTCTTTTTCCTATGGTAAAATTGAATATACATAAGATAAAATAGGTTTAGAGTCTAAACCATATTCAGAAAGGTTAAGAATTATGAAAAAGAGAGTTCTTGCTTTGGTGCTTTCTCTGGTAATGCTGGCAGGGGTAATTCCCTTTGCTGCTTCTGCGGTGCCTTATTCTCCTTCCGGTAATGCTTGGAAGGATTTTGGGCAGCAGCATATGTATATGTATGAGGTTACCAAGGGAAATGCTGCACCCAAAATGGACGGTTATCTGAAGGATTCCGACGGTTACGGTGAACCCATCGCGACCTATGGCTTCCGTTACTGTACCACTGCGGATTATGTAACCCCTGCCATTGACAAGGGTGAATTTAAGCTCCGCTCCGACGGTTCTTATTATGTTTATCCCAACGAGAAGTCCTCTCAGGAGGTTTGGGATTCCATTCAGTCCTTTGAGACCGATAGCCCCTACGGCTATATTTGGACCATCAAGTCGGATCAACTTTCTTTTTCTCCCACCACTCAGTACCATTATCAGGATCCCGATGATCTGACTTTCAAGAATGCCTTCTTTGTAACCAATGAAAAGTACAAGGCCGGCACCTATGAGGTTATGAACAGTAAGGGCCAGTATAAACTGAAAAATTGGAAAAGACTTACTGAAAAGCCTGCAGATTGGGAAACCAATTTTCAAAACTACTACTGGATTCCCGAGGACTTTCTTCCCGTTGAGCCTGAAGCGGACGGCTCTGCTCCCGAATTTGTAGCCAATAAGTATGCTACCGGCGAGCGCATCCATGCAACGAAATTTTATAAAGCCGCTACCTCCGAGGGTGACTCTACTGCAGTTGCACAGATAGCGGAGCTGAAGCGTAACCATGTTATCCTTCCCGAAGCGATCAATGTTTACGCAAGATACGATGCGAATTACCTCTACTACGCCATCGAAGTGGTTGAGACCACTCACCAGAGTGCTCACTACAAGGCAACCTTCTACTACGGCACAACGATGTCTAACTCCCTTGGCGTTATGTCTACCGCATTTGACTTTGCAGGTGACATTGTTAAGAAATGCTACGGTGAAGACACCGAAACAAAGATGGAAACCAAAAACAACTTTGTTCGTACCTATGTAAGCACATCGACCAATGTTCTTGATTTTAAGAATATTCTCAGAAAGTACGGCAATCTGGAAGCGGATAGCATTGACGATGTTACCACTGCCGGCATTGACTATGAGATCAACCGTTCTCCCCGTCCTGTAAAGGTTGTGGAGGAAGAGGAAGACAGCTTCGATGATTTCCCCGGTGGCAGCTTCGACGACGGCTCCGGAGATGAAGACGATCTTTCCTCCGGCTACTACGGCACTACCGTTTATGAATATCGCCTTCCTTGGAAGGTAGTAAACGGTAAGTACAACGGTCAGGCAGACACTTCCGCAGTTCCCCCTATGTTTAACTGCCGCGCCGAGATCCAGCTGGAAAACAGCCTCGCTCCCGATACTTATTACTTCTCCTTCTGTATGCCCCGTGAAACCAGAGCGCTTCCCGGCTCGAACCTTCGTTCCGGTGCAAACTATCCCAAGGATCTCTATATGATGAGATATCCCGACAGAACCGGTCTGACTACCGGCGAGGATTACGGAACATATAACTTTATCTGGGCATGTGTTTCTTCTTCCCTCGGTAACTGGGAACCCTATGTAACCGATTACTATACTACCGACAACAGAAAGTATGTTACGGTTTCTCACATTACTCCCGTTTACTTTACGGCAGGACAGGAACCGGCAGAGGCTTATGTGCAGCCTTCTTACCTTGGCGCAAATATCCGTGCTGACGGTGCGGAAGATCAGAAGATGAGAATCCAGTTCGTTGTTCCCAAGACCGAAAAGGAGATTCAGGAAGCCGGCGTGATCATTGCTCCTACCGAGGTAGCAAGAAGAGATCAGTTAAAGCTCGGCATTTCTTCCTTCGCATATCATGCTGAGGAATACCCCGTTCTTTACGGTGTAGACGACAAGGGCACCTGGGTCAACATGCCTGAGGATGCCAGCAAGTATTTTGCAGATACTTCTGTTCCCGGCGATTCCGATTCCTATATTGCAGTAGATGATTTCGGCGGAAAGCAGAGCGGTATTTACACCGTTTATACCCTTGCAGCCGATCTTGAAAAACCCTACGGCACCCATAAGGATGAGGAGACCCTGGAAGAGATCGGTACCATTTATACCGTTGTATTCGGCGGCGCAGACGGAAAAGGCCTTTATCACGATTTCGATGACTTTAACACCTTCTACACCATTCGTCCTTACATCCGGTATAAGGATGGCACCGTAACCTACGGTGAGCACGAGTATAAGAGTGTATATTATCTTGCAGCTTGGACCATCCAGGATATGATCTCTGCTTACAACGAGCAGGCAAACGGTGCAGAAGCAGTTGAAGAGCAGTACAATATGGATGAAATGAGACTGCAGGCACTGAAGGATTCTGCAGGAAAGACTATGACAGATCCCGAAGGAAATACCCTCTACGCACCTCTTTCCGCAACAGACAGAAACTTCTCTCTGTATGCAGGCGGTGCAGAAAGATCCATCTATTACGATGAACCCAGACTGGAGGTATTCCGTTGGTATGCGGTTCGTACCATTAACCGTACAAATCTTACTTCTCTCCGTGCAGAGTATTATGATACCTTTGCAGACGATGTGAAGCAGATGGTTGATGCGTATGTGAAAATGTACGAGAATATCTGGAAGGTTGTAGTTCAGACCGAAAATACCAGATATCTTGCAGGAAAATAATTTGTAAAAAGAAAATACCGCTTTCATTGCCCAAGTGTTCTTAAGGACACTTGGGCAGTTTTATTCGCCTAACGGCGAGTGGTATTGCTACGCAGTGATATTTGGACCAAGGTCCAAGAGGTATTGCCTTCGGCCGTTTTTCGGCGAATAAAATATCACGAAAACCGCAAGGTTTTCATATCACGATTGCCGACGGCAATCATATCACTCTTTGCGTAGCAAAGAATATCACTATATAAAAAATACTACCCAAAAAAAGAGTTTTTTCTCTTCTTCGGGTAGTTTTATCTTTTTCTGTTGCAATTAAGGAAATTTTGAGTCAAATTCCGTTTTAATGAAAGATAACTGTCATAAGGAGACCTGCTCTTTTGAAAGCGGTATTTTTTTATGCTTTTTCATAAAAGCTTTTCAAAATCTGATGCCGGGTGCTTACAAATAGGGCAAACAAAATCCTCGGGAAGGGGATCGCCCTCATATACATAGCCGCAGATCTTGCAGACATAGCCTTTTTTTGTCTCAAGCTTTTTTTTCGGCTTTACAAAAGCGTGATAATAGGCGTAGGTCATGGATTTCTCTTTACCGATAACGCGGCTTTCCTCTACCGTGCAAATAAAAAGAATATGGGTGGGAAGATGGATCTCTTTTTGCACAGAAAGGGAAAAGTAGGCAGAGGTAAATTTGTTTAAAACAGGCAAATTGTTCTCGCTTCTGCCGTAGAGAAGACCCTTCATTTTGTCCGTGTCCCTGCCGCTTTGAAAGCCGAATCGCTCAAAGAGGGAAAAGGGGGCACTTTCTGTTAAAACATTAACATTCAATTTTTTTGTGCGGCTGATCACACCGGCAGAATGATTGTTTTTGTTGATTCCCACTGCAATGATATTGGGGCTTGATGCAATCTGGTTTACGGTGTTGATCACAAGACCGCTGTCTTTTCCGTTTTCGCGGGTGGTGACAATATAAAGGCCGTAACCAATGGAAAAGAGCGCGGTGGGATCTTCCATCGGTACATTTTTCTTTGGAAAATCAAAACGAATTTGTTCCATAAAAAATCCTCCTTCGGATACTAAAATTATTATACCCAAAGGAGGAAAAAAGTCAATCAAGAGATTTAAATTTCAAAATAGCGTTTTGCATTTTCATAGGAAATGCCCGAAACGATCTTGCCGAGAGCGTTATAATCTTCGGGATATTCGCCGTTGTCTACAAGCTTTCCGATGAAGTTGCAGAGGATTCTGCGGAAGTACTCGTGACGGGTGTAGGAAAGGAAGCTTCTGGAGTCGGTGAGCATTCCCACAAAATTTCCGAGAACGGAAAGGTTTGCGAGACTCTTCAGCTGATTTTCCATGCCGGACTTGGTATCGGAGAACCACCAAGCAGAGCCGTGCTGGATCTTTCCGGGAAGGTCGGGCTCCTGGAACGCGCCGATGATGGTATCGATCAGTTCGTTAT
>JAZUOK010000144.1:0-8123 GCA_045604665.1 Eubacteriales bacterium
CGGAAGGCGCATCAACCTTTTGGTTATGATGCTTTTCGATGATCTCGATATCAAAATCAGGAAGAAGCTTAGCAGCTTTTTTCGCAAGCTGACAAATTAAGTTTACTCCGAGTGACATATTGGCAGAACGGAAAACAGGAATACATTTTTCAGCATCTTCAATAAAGCTCAGTTCTTCCCTGTCAAAACCTGTGGTTGCAATAACAGCAGGGATTTTTTTTGTCTTTGCAAAATTCAAAACATCCGTGATCGCAGAATGAAAAGAAAAATCGATAATGACATCTGCTTCTTCTTTTACCGCTGAACAACTTGCATATACAGGAAAATCGCAGACAGGAAGTGTGGGATCTACTCCTGCAACAACTTGAAACTCCGGGTTCTCCTTGCATTGACTTGCAACGACTTTTCCCATTCTTCCGCCGCATCCGGTTAATAAAACTTTAATCATAACAATCGCCTTTCTAAATCTTAAGCAAAAAACAGTTGAAAAATTATAGAAAATAGTATATACTGTAGTTTAGTATAATTACCTTTCACATCATAGCATTTTTTAACACGAAAGTCAAATATTTACAAGGAAAAATTATGACCTCAGATTCACTTTTAAAAAAATCGTCTTATTTTTATGACTTGCCACAGGACTTGATTGCACAAACGCCTGTTTATCCCCGTGATTCTTCCCGTTTTTTGATTTGCAAAAAAGATGGGTCTCTGTCAGATCGCATTTTTTCCGATCTTCCCGACCTATTAAATCCCGGTGATGTGCTTGTAATCAACGAGTCCAAAGTCATTCCTGCAAGACTTTATTTAAAGGATGCAGTTACAGGCTCTCCGATGGAACTTCTTCTTTTGAAGCAAAAAGAATTAAACCTTTGGTATTCTATGGTTAAGCCGGGTAAAAAAGCAAAACCCGGAAAAAAGTTTGTTTCGGAAGATGGAAAACTCACTGCAGAAATCATTTCGATCGAAGAAAACGGAGATCGTTTGATTCATTTCACATTCGATCCGACCAAGACCTTTATGGAGGTGCTGGATGAAATCGGCAATATGCCCCTCCCTCCGTATATTACGGAAAAGCTGCATGATAAAAACAGATATCAAACTGTCTATGCTACTACCGACGGCTCTGCCGCAGCACCTACCGCCGGTCTTCATTTCACTCCCGAACTGCTTCAAACACTTCGTGATAAAGGGGTGATTATCGCTCCTGTTTTGCTTCATGTGGGGATCGGAACCTTTCGCCCTGTGAAAGAGGAAGATATAACAAAGCACCCTATGCACAGTGAATATTTTCATGTTCCCGATGAAACCGCGAAAATCATTTCTGAGGCGAAAAAAGACGGCAGAAGAATTATTTCCGTTGGCACCACCTCATGCAGAACACTGGAAAGCGCTTTTGACAGTAATGGCGCTTTGATTCAAAATAATACAAATACTGATATTTTTATTTATCCCGGATATCAGTTTAAAATTGTTGATTCCTTAATTACAAACTTTCACCTTCCCGAAAGTACATTGATTATGCTTGTTTCAGCGCTCTTGGGATACGATAACACAATGAAGGCGTACCGCTTTGCAGTAGATAACCGATATCGGTTTTTCTCTTTTGGCGATGCGATGATGATTGAATGAACCGTTGTATAGCAATTTTTGGCCCGACCGCATCCGGAAAGTCCTCTCTTGCGATAAAGCTCGCAAAAGCTCTTGACGGTGTTATTATTTCTGCGGATTCCATGCAGATCTACAAAGAAATGAATATCGGAACCGCAAAACCTACCGAAGAAGAGCTGTCAATCACACCTCACAAGATGATCGATATTTGTTCTCCAAATGATACTTTTTCCGTTTACGACTACAAAAAAAGTGCTGAAATCGAGATAAGAAAGGCACTTGCAAATGGAAAAGTACCCATTGTGGCAGGCGGAACAGGACTGTATTTTGATGCCCTGTTTTATAATACCGAATTTGGAGAAATGGAAATCGATCCTGATATTCACGCCCTTCTTGTTTTGCGTTCTGAAAACGGTGAAAACAGCTTTCTTCTTGAAGAACTAAGAAGAGTCGATCCGATTTGTGCGGAAAAGCTACACGAAAAAGATACCAAAAGGATCATTAGAGCGCTGGAGGTTTATCTTTCAACCGGGATTACACTGACAAAATATAAAGAAACTTCCCGTGTAAAGCAAAGCGATTTTGATTTTTTGAAAATTTTTCTTGATTTTTCCGATCGCGACCTCTTATATAAAAGAATCAACGATCGGGTGGATCAAATGGTTAAGGACGGTCTTTTGGAAGAAACAAGATTTCTTCTTGAAAGCGGATACCTTGACTCCTCCACTGCGGCCCAGGCCATCGGCTATAAGGAGATTGTCCCCTATCTCAAGAATGAAAAAGAACTTAGCGATTGCATAGATCTCTTAAAACAAAAAACAAGAAACTATGCAAAAAGACAATTAACTTGGTTTCGCCGATATCATGATGCCCATCGGATTGAAATAGATAAGGATCCTAATTTTGATCAGACAGCTATGAAAATTTGCAACAATTTTTTGAAAGGAGAATAAAATGAATGCAAAAAAACCGCTAATCAACCTTGCAGTCTTTTTACTTTCCTGTTTTGTCATTTTGTACGCGATCATTCAGCTGATATCCGGCTTAACAACAGATGTTTCCTATGAATATGCCTCGGAACAAAAAATCGAAACAGCACTTGAAAAAAACGCTTACATCATTAGAAATGAATCTATTGTTTATACCGACAAAAGCGGTGTTTTATCCTATTCTGTGCGTGAGTCCGAAAAAATCGGTGTGGATGATTTGATCGCCTCGGTTTATGCTTCTCAAAACGGTATCAACTTGCAGAATCAGATCAATGAAATTGAAAAGAAAATCGAGATTCTTTCCGATTCTTCCATCGACACCGGATATCTGACTTCAAACATTTCAAAAATCGACGAAAGAATTTTTGAGTCCTTGGTTGAAACAAGATCAGCTATGGAAAACAATGACTTAACTTTAATTTCTTCCTACAAAGAAGAGCTTTTAATTGATATCAACAAAAGGCAGCTTGTCACCGCCGGCAAGGCCGATTTTTCCGATCAGATCAATGATCTGCAAGCTGAAAAAGATAAGTTGACCTCTTCACTTCAAAACCCACTTTCCACTGTATACGCAGAAAAACCCGGTTATTTTTCCACCTTGCTTGATGGGTATGAAACTGTTTTCACACCGGAAAGAATCAAAAACATGAGTTTAGCTGATTATGATAAACTCGTCAGTGAAGAGAAGGCTTCCTATACAGATTCTGCAATCGGAAAGCTTGTGACAGATTTTGACTGGCATTCCATTTGCGAAGTGACAACAAAAGAAGCAGAAAAGCTTGTTGTAGGAAACACATACCCGATTTCATTTCTATATTCCTCAGGCAGACAGATCGACGCAGTCTTGCAAAGAAAAATCAGCCAAACCGACTCAACAAGAGTTATACTGATTTTTCACATTCAAGAAGTTCCTTCGGACTTTGATTACACAAGATACCAGCCTGTTAAGATCATTACAGAGTCCAAAAACGGTGTCAGCTTCCCCTCTTCCGCTTTGAGAATGGTTGACGGTGTTCAAGGAGTTTACATCGTTGCAGGCAATGTAATTGATTTTAAAAAGGTTGACATTATCTCCTCGACCGAATCCAGATATTTAAGTCGTTCTTTCGCAAAAACAGATCCTAACAGCAAAGAATATTTATCAAAATTCGATCGAGTCGTTTTAGAAGGAAAGGACCTTTATGTTGGAAAAATTCTCGACTGACGATAATCTTCTTGACGAAAATAAAAAAGAAGAAATCCGCTCGCGTATCGCGCAGATCAAAAATAAAATTTGCGAAAGCAAAAAGAAGAGCCCCTACCACCAAGATACAAAACTTCTTCTGGCTACAAAAACAAGGTCTCCCGAGGAAATTAACTTCGCCATCTCTCTTGGTGTTGATTGCATCGGCGAAAACCGAGTTCAAGAACTTTTAGACAAATATGAATACATCAACAGGGATAGCATTGAGATTCATTTCATCGGTGCATTGCAGACAAACAAAGTTAAATACATCATCGATAAAGTGGATATGATCCATTCGCTGGACCGCATCTCTTTAGCAAAAGAAATCGACCGACAAGCAAAACGAATCGGAAAGGTTATGGATGTTCTCTGCGAAATAAATATCGGTCTTGAAGAATCAAAATCCGGTGTTCGTCCCGACGAGGTTTTCGATTTTTTGGAAGAAGTTTCAAAATTTGACAATATTCGGGTGTGCGGATTGATGGCAATTCCACCTATTTTGACCTCAAATTCGACACAAAAAGAATATTTTCAAAAAATTATGGATTTATATATTGACATATCAGCAAAAAAAATAGATAATATTAGTATGTCTGTACTTTCATTTGGTATGTCTTCCGATTATGATCTTGCTGTGGAATGCGGTTCCACAATTGTTCGCATCGGAACGGCTGCATTTGGAGAGAGAATTTATTATTAACATATATTTGGAGGAAAAATATTATGGGAATTAAAAACGCATTGAACAACTTTATCTTTGGAAAGGAAGAAGATACTGTAGGTTACGAATCCGATATGGATGGCGAATACGAAGATTTCGATATTACCGAAGCTTCCGGTGAAGAGCACGACAACAGAGTTTCTTCCGGCGTAAGCGTTTCCAGCGGCACTTCTATCGAAATGGTTGTTGTAAAGCCCGAAAAGCTTGAAACCGTTACTCAGATTGCAGATTACTTGGTTGATCGCAAGACCATTCTTCTCAATCTGGAAGAAACCAACAAGGAAACTGCCCGTCGTTTAATCGACTTCTTGAACGGTGTAGCATACGCAATCAACGGTGATCTCAGAAAGGTTGCGACCAACACCTATGTTATCACTCCCAGCAATGTTGAACTTTCCGGCGAAAAGCTGACTGCCAGCGCCGAAGCTTCTTTCGATAAGGAATAATTTGCCTTGGAGTTCATCATTTACTGCATCGTATCCGTTGTTTCGTTAGCGGTTTTCGTTTTGCAAATTCTTATGGTAGCTAGGGCAATTATGTCCTGGCTTCCTTTTGATGACTCTTCCCCACTTCAGCGATTCTTATTTTGTGTGACGGAGCCTGTGATACTTCCGGTGCGCAACTTGCTCTCAAAATCTGATTTTATTTCCGGCCTGCCTATTGACATCTCTTTTTTGGTCTCATATATGATCTTAACTTTTATATCATATCTTTTGCCGGCAGTTAATTTTTAAGACGAAAGGATTTTCCAATGATTGCCCCTCACGAATTAAAAAACAAAACATTCTCAAGAGCGGTTCGCGGATACAACCCCGTGGAAGTTGATGAGTATTTTGATTTTTTAATAGAAAAATATACAGAGGCTTACAAGGCCGCTTCTGAATTTGAACAAAAATTCAATCAGATCGAAGCGAAGTATGCCGAATTATCCAAAGAGGAAGAGTCCATTCGTTCCGCCATCTTAAAAGCTCAAAAATTGAGCGAAGCCATTATTAATAATGCTAACAAAGAAGCGAAGGAAATCGAAGCTGATCTTGCTTCCCGTTGCGATGCCATTATCGAGGAAGCAAAGAAAAAAGTTGAAGCCGAAAAAGATAATATTGCTGTTTTGAGAAAATCCGCCGTAGAATTTCAGCACAAGCTTTATTCCGAATATGTAAAGCATGTTGAAATGATCAAAAGCATGAATTTGGAAGAAGTAACAGATCCTGCGGATATGACCGAAGAGAACAAAGCGTTTGAAGAAGCAAAAGATGCCTCTTTCTCTCGTTCCGATGTTTCCATTATTACCGAGAACGGAACTGAAGAGCAAAATCAAATTTGATTTTTAGCGATGGCCGCAGCAGTGCGGCCTATTCGTTGTTAAAGGGAAGTTTTATGACCATTACCATTATTGTGTTTTTGATCGTTTTACTTGATCAAATTTCTAAATATTTCGCCAATGTTTATCTAAACGGTAATGCAACATTTCATATCATTCCAAATGTTCTTTCTTTTCAGTACCACGAAAACAAAGGCGCAGCCTGGGGAATGCTTGCAGATCATCGCTGGGTCTTTATGGTAATCTCTACAGTTGCAATTATTGCAATTATTGCTTTCTTAATTTTCACGAGAAAGGAAAAGCAGTCACATCTTTTCAGACTTTCGCTCTCCTTTTTTGTTGGCGGTGGCATCGGAAATATGATCGATCGCATTTTTCTTGGTTATGTAATTGATTTTCTTCAATTTGAATTTATTGACTTCCCGATTTTTAATGTCGCTGACAGTTTTATCACCGTCGGCGCTTTCCTCATGATTCTCACATTGATTATCGATGCAATTAAGGAATCAAAGAATAAAAAACATGAGTGAAAATATTTTTATTTGCAATGAAAATGACATTCGGCTAGATGCCTATCTGTCCAAAATTTCAGATCTTTCTCGTTCCAGGTGCGCTCAACTGATTGAAGATGGCTTTGTGCTTGTGAACGACGAGAAAAAAAGTAAAAATTTTAAGCTTTCTCTGGAAGATCAGATCAAACTTAATATGCCCGAGGATGCCGAAATTGAGGCAAAGCCCGAGAATATTCCCCTCGATATTTTTTACGAAGATAACGATATTATCGTTGTAAATAAACCCCAAGGTATGGTAGTTCATCCGGCTACCGGAAATCCAAGCGGAACGCTTGTCAATGCACTTTTATATCA
This sequence comes from Eubacteriales bacterium, assembly GCA_045604665.1. Lineage (GTDB taxonomy): Bacteria > Bacillota > Clostridia > Oscillospirales > SIG627 > RGIG5579. The sequence goes on from JAZUOK010000144.1 coordinate 6,734, forward strand.
CTGCAAAGATTCTCTGTCCGGGATCAACGGAAAACTCAGACCCGGTATTGTTCATCGTATTGATAAAGATACCAGCGGCCTAATTATTGCTGCAAAAAACGATTTAGCTCACAATAATCTTTCGTTAATGTTTAAAAACCATTCTTTCACAAGAAAGTACCAGGCAATTCTTTACGGTGCTCCCAAAGAAGATTACGGAACCGTTTCCCTTGCCATCGGAAGAAGTAAAAAAGACCGTAAAAAAATGGCTTTTTATCCTCTTGGAACGCCGAATACAAAAGATGCCATTACTCATTTTCAGGTTTTGGAGCGATTCAATGGTTACAGCCTCGTTGAATTAACTTTGGAAACCGGAAGAACCCACCAAATCCGAGTACATATGCTCTCAAAATCGTGTCCTGTTTTAGCAGACCCCTTATACGCGCCAAACAGAAAAAATTTTGGCCTTATCGGTCAATGTCTACACGCAAAAGTCATCGGCTTTCCGCACCCGGTTACAGGTAAGGAAATGTTTTTTGACGCCCCACTCCCCTCCTACTTTACTGAAGTGCTTGACAAGATCAAAAAGCTGTAATTTCATTTAAAAGTTAATATGAATAAGTTTGACAATTATATCATAATTTCCGATATGGACGGAACCTTTTTCGGTGAAAAAGCAACCGTTCTTAAAAACAATTTGGATGCAATTCGTTATTTTCAAAAAAACGGCGGTATGTTTACTCTTGCAACCGGAAGAGATTATAGGATTTTAGAACATATGTATTCCCATTTAGGCGAATATTTATCTTGCCCTGCAATTCTTTGTAACGGATGCTATCTTTACGACTTTAAAACAAAGGAAAAGTTTTTTGAGATCGAACTGGATAAAGATGAAGTTTTGAACACGGTTTCCACCGTAAAAGAAACGATTCCCGAAGCAACTTTTAGGATCAGTTTCGACAATGGATTTCTTTGCGACAGCAAAAACAAGATCCCTTTTGATTCAAATCTTGCCGACGCTCTTTCCCCTATCTTGGTTATAGACGATCCTTTAAAATATAAAGATTTGCCTTGGCATAAGCTTGTATTCAGTTCAAACGGCGAGAAAGGTGCCTCTTCTGACGGTCTCTCTCATGTTGAAAGTAACTGGATTCCAAAAGCGGAAGAGATCATTTCAAAAATTGATTTTAAAAATCTTTCGCATACAACATCTTCCGGTACACTGCTTGAATTATTGCCAAGAAAAGCCGGCAAAGGCAAAGCGATAAAAAATCTTAAAACTTTGTTTCCCAATCGAAAATTAATCTGTGTCGGAGACTATTATAACGATATGGATATGCTGCGAGTAGCCGACATTCCGGCTTGCCCCGACAACGCTCTTGACGATGTCAAGAGAATCTGTAAGATTCAT
>JAZUOK010000145.1:0-2018 GCA_045604665.1 Eubacteriales bacterium
CGCCTGAAAAAAGCATCTCCCTTGCAGATCTTCACAGGTGCCTTTGTGGGATTTTCCTGGTATCTGATCGCAACCGTTCTTATGGCGGTCTGCGCCGCCTTCCCTGCAGTCAGAGAATCCCAGAATGCCTATAACCAAAGCTTTGAGGCAATGACCCAAAACACAAGCCTTTACGCAGAGATCCTCTATATCTGCCTGATCGCTCCCATTGTAGAAGAGATCCTCTGCCGCGGACTGATCCAGTCTACCATCCAAAAAGCGTTAAGCCCCACCGTTGCCATTTTCCTTTCCGCCGTCACCTTCTCCCTTCTTCACGGAAATTTGTATCAGATGGTTTTCACCCTGCCTCTCGGAATCATAATGGGGTATCTGGTATATCGGTTCGACACCATTTTCATTTCCATCGTGATGCACATCGCCTTTAACGCCAGCAATTACCTCATTCGTATGGGAAGCTATTTGGGCTACGAAGAAACCGGTCCCGAATTTGCACTTCTTTACTACGCAGCACTGCTTTTCTTTCTGTTTGCCACGCCCATCAGCACCCTCCTTTTAAAGGAAGCACAGAAGAGATACCCCCTTCCCGAAAAAGAACCTCTTTCCACTCCCAAATTTGAACCCATTCAAGGAGAAACTATGGCAAGTCCCGAATATCTTATTGTAGGTCTCGGAAACCCCGGTGACAAATACGCCGAAAACCGCCACAACTGCGGCTTTATGGCGCTGGATTATATCTCCCTTCGAGAAAACACCCAAATGAAAAACCTCCGTTTCCGTTCCCTTACGGGAGAGACGGTCATCGACGGCAAAAAGGTCATTTTGTTAAAGCCCCAAACCTTTATGAACTTATCCGGGGAAGCGGTGAGAGAATGTGCCGCCTTTTATAAGATCCCACCGGAAAAGATCCTTGTCATCTTCGACGATGTGAGCTTCGCACCGGGCATTTTCCGAATCCGTGAAAAAGGCAGTGCAGGAGGCCACAACGGCATCAAATCCATCATCTCCTGCCTCTCAAGCGACGCCTTCCCACGCATCAAGATCGGTGTGGGAAATCCCCCCGAAGGATGGGAGATGATGAACTGGGTCCTTGGCAACCCCTCTCCCGAGGATCAGAAAAAGATCATCGCCTCCATGGAGGATGTGTACCAAAGCGCAAAGCTCTTCGTGAAAGGCGATCTGCAAAAGGCCTCCCAGCTCTACAACGGCAAAAAACACGAATAAAGAAAAAGCGGAGTGAAATTCACTCCGCTTTTATTTTTGGTTAAATTTTTTATCTCTTTACTCTTGCGTTACCGCCCCAAACGCTCCAGACAACTTCCTCATCTGCAGGCTGTGCATAGTCGGTAAGGAAGGTGGTTGCCAGTGCACCGGAAGCCCAACCGAACTGGATCCACTTTTCGCTTTCCCAGCCCTTGAGGATTCCGTAGAGCATACCGCCTACAAAGCCGTCGCCGCCGCCGATGCGGTCCAGAACATGGATCCTGCGAGGCTCTACCACATGCCATTCATCTCCTGCCAGCATAATGGCACCCCACAGATGAGAATTTACATTCTCAACCTGGCGCAGGGTAGTTGCAAATACGGAAGCATTGGAGAATTTTGCTTTCACACGGGTGATCATTTCCTTGAAGGAATCGATCTTTGAGGCAAGGTCTTTTCCGCCTGCTTCTGGGCCTTCAATGCCCAGCGCCAGCTGGAAGTCTTCTTCGTTTCCGATCAGGATATCGCTGCGGGCGGCAATTTGGGAGAAGATGTCGCGCAGCTCATCTTCGCGGCCTTTCCAGAAGGAAGCGCGGTAGTTGAGGTCAAAGCTGATGCGTGTGCCGTTTGCCTTTGCATATTCGCTCAGTTTCAGGCACAGTTTTCCGGTTTCGGGAGAAAGCGCGGCGAAAAGGCCGGAGATATGCATAAGCTCGGCGCCTTCCTCAACAAAGATCTTTTCAAGGTCGAGATCTTCCGCCTTGAGCGTTCTTCCGACTTCGCCTGCGCGGTCATTGTGAACGCGCGGGCCGCGCATA
>JAZUOK010000146.1:0-3176 GCA_045604665.1 Eubacteriales bacterium
CCGCTTTAGCGGTGGATGAGGTGTTTGTAAAAACCTTTTATAAAAAAATCTTGGCGCTTTGCGCCAAATCAATTTTGCTCAAAAGAAAACCAACTCCTCATCCGTCACCAAAGGTGACACCTTCTCCCACAGGAGAAGGCACACACTTCCGCAATATTTATCGAAACAAAGTGGTTTTCCGTAAATGAGGGAAGAAGCACGGGAAGATTTGCGGTACAAAGAATTTTTTCAATGCTAACTTTCTTTTTTTAAAAAATAAAACGAAATAAAACTCAGCGAGGCGAGGCGCACAAGGGAAACACGAAGGAGTTTACTACCGTAAATGACTGAGTGTTTCTCCGATGTGGAACGAAGCCGCAGCGAGTTTTATAAAGTTTTAAAGTTAGTCATTTCGTGTCAGTACTCCTTTATGGCAAAATATAAAAAAACAAAAAAAGGAGGAAAAATACCTTGCACCGCGACAAATTTTTGTAAATTTTTTGTGAACGCTTCTGTTTTTTTGAGAAAAAGCAGGTGTTCCAAGGGGAAAGGAAAGAAAAAAGCCTTGAAATTCCCTAATATATATATTATAATATATTATATATAACTATACTTGCGAGGCTTTTTTTCGCTTTTGATAGGAAAAACCTATCTTGCTCCCCAAACGATGAAAATAAAGGATTCTGTGCAATTTTGCACGGAAAATGAGTAAAAGAATTACGGAGAAAAGTATGGATTCAAACAAAGCAATCTGGAACCATGTTCTGGACTTTATCAGTTCATCGGCGGGCTTTTCCGCCGCAACCTTCAGCATCTGGTTCAAGGAACTTGAATTGGAACGGCTGACCGATTCTTACGCCTATATTTCCGCCAAGGAACAGTACAAGGGTGAATTTGTTTTCAAACGGTATTACAACACCCTGCAAAATTCCATTTTTGAAATTTTGGGCGCCAGAGTCGAGATCGTTATTTTGTCCCGAGAAAGCCACGGGGACAATATTCCTTCCATTATTGACAATCACATGAAGACCGATGTCCTTCCCGAAAAGGCTTTATCCAAGGCAAAAACCACAAAGGACTTTATAGAAGAGGAATTTCTTTCCGACGAAGAGAAAAAACAGGTGGAAGAGCCCAAGGGCACCATCATCAAATCGGAAATTCCTGCAGTCAAAGGCGAAGAGTATACCTTTGATAACTTTATTGTAGGCGATACCAACCGCATGGCACACGACGCCTGTCTTGCCATTGCAAAAAATCCGGCGGAATGCTGGAACCCCCTTTTCCTCTATTCTCCTTCGGGAATGGGTAAGACCCACCTTTTATACGCCATTTCCAATGAGATCATCAAACATAACCCCTCAAAGAGGATCCTTTATGTAAGAGGAGAGGATTTTACAAACGAATTGATCGACCGCTTGGTACAGAAAAAGCCCATGCACTACTTCAGAGAACGCTACCGCAATGTAGATGTACTTCTGGTGGACGATATTCAGTTTATCGCAGGAAAAGAAACCACCCAGCAGGAATTTTTCCACACCTTTGATGCACTGTATCAGCAAAACAAGCAGATCATTTTAACCAGTGACTGTCCTCCCAAGGAATTAAAGCACCTGGAAGACAGACTTCGTACCCGATTTGAATCGGGCCTTACCGTTGACATTCAGCCGCCGGAACTTGAGCTTCGTGTGGCCATTGCCCAAAGCAAGGCAGAAGCCATGGGACTTGATATTCCCGACGGAGTGCTTCTTTACATTGCCGATCAGATCAAATCCAGCATTCGCCAATTGGAGGGCGTGATCAAGCGTCTCCACGGGTATTCTACCATTTTCGGCAGAAAGATCGATCTGGAGCTTGCCAAGGTCTGTATCAATGACCTTGTTCCAAAAAAGAGCGTAGACAGCATTGTGGAAAAAACCTTTGATAAGGTTTGCGAAAAGTATCAGGTGAGCATACAGGATATTACCGGAAAGAGAAAACAGGCGAATATCGTATTTGCAAGGCATGTCTCCATTTATATCTTCCGTCAGCTGACCGATCTTTCCTCTATTGAGATCGCAAGATACTTCTCACAGGACCACTCCACCATCCTTTCCGCCATTAAGAGTGTGGAAAAGAAGATGGAAAACAGTCCCGATTTTGAAGAAGAGATCACAAGGCTTGTCCGTGAGATCAAGGAATAATTCCACAGTTTTGCTGTTAAGTTCCTGTGGATTTTCTGTGGAAAAGAAAAGGGAAAAATTACCCCTGTGAAAAGGAAAAGTTACAAGGCTCTTTTTCACAGAAATTTTCCACCTAACTTTCCCCGAAAACATACCTTTTTATGCCATTTTTTATAAAATCCACATATTTCACAGCCTATACGGTGAAGACGAAATAATTTTTAAAATAAAAGAAATCAATTTTTTGCCAAGGAGATAAAAAAATCATGTTTATCCGAGCTGAGAAAAAAACACTGCTTGATGCTATGAGTCCTTGTCTTTGTGCAATCGCTTCCAGAAGTGCAAACGCTGCGCTTGCCTGCCTTTACTTAAAAGCAGAGAAAACGGAAGAGGGAGAAAAGGTTACCATTACCACCTTTGATACCACAAAGGGCGTAAAGACCTCCTTTCCTGCACAAATTTTGGAGGAAGGTGCGATCCTTCTGGATGCGGTGAAACTGACTTCTATGATCCGCGCACTGCCCGACGGAGAAATTACTATTTCAAACGATGCCAATTTTGTAACCACCATTTCCGCAGGTGCTGCAAAGTTTGAAATTCTCGGTATGTCCGCAGATCTCTTCCCCACCATGCCCATGCTTCAGGGTGACAAGAAATTTGTTATTGAACAGGGTGTTTTGAAGAAAATGCTGCAGCAGGTGATCTTTGCCTGTGCCACCATAGACTTAAAGCCTATTCTCACCGGTGTTCTTTTTGAATCCTTCGGTGAAAAGCTTCGTCTTTGCGGCTGTGACGGCTACCGAATCGCCATTCGCGAGGAGGAATGCATCAAGGGCCTCAGTATGGATGTAAGATTTGTAGTACCTGCCAAAACCTTGCAGGAGCTTATTCGTCTTTTATCCGACGACGATACCCAGATCCGCATTGAGCTTGCAAGAAGACATATTATTTTCGCTTTTGAAGATTTTTACTTCTTCTCCCGTTATGTAGAAGGAGAGTACATTGACTATTCCAAATCTTTGCCCAAGGAATTTCGTA
>JAZUOK010000147.1:0-7469 GCA_045604665.1 Eubacteriales bacterium
TGTATATCAAAATTCAAATATTCCTCTTCACGAATGTGTCAACTGCGCTTCGTTAAACCCTGCGACAGTTATCGGTTTGGACCACCGTAAAGGATCTCTTGATATCGGTAAGGATGCAGATATCCTGATTACCGATGAGAATTTTGAAATTAAGAATACCGTTATCCGTGGAGAGATGCGGTTTTTTAAAGATAACAACAAGGAGAATTGATATGAAAATGGCATTCCGTTGGTACGGTGTAGGAAACGACCGTATCAAACTGTCCGATATAAAACAGATTCCCGGCGTTGAGGGAATTGTTTGGGCGCTTCATCAAAAATTACCCGGCGAAGTTTGGGAAGAGGAAGAAATTGCTGAGGTGAAACGCCAGATCGACGAATACGGGTTTAGTATGGAGGTTGTTGAGAGCGTAAATGTTCACGACGATATCAAGATCGGTCTTCCTTCCCGTGATGTTTATATTGAGAATTATAAGACCACGATTCGCAATCTTTCCAAATTCGGTGTAAAGGTAGTTTGCTATAATTTTATGCCGATCTTTGATTGGACAAGAAGTGATCTTTTTCACCCCGTTGGCGACGGTTCCACCGCACTTTTCTATGAAAAGGATATGATCCAGAGCGATTATAACGCAATGGCAAAGTATATTCTTGATTTTACCGAGAAATATAATATGTCTTTCCCCGGCTGGGAGCCTGAACGCATGGCAAGGCTGGAGGAGCTTTTTAAAGCCTATGAAGGCGTTGACCACGAAAAGCTCTGGGCGAATTTGAAGTATTTTTTGGAAGCGATTATGCCTACCTGCCATGAGTGTGATGTAAAAATGGCGATTCATATGGACGATCCGCCATGGGATATTTTCGGCCTTCCCAGGCTTATGGTGAATGAAGAAAATATTGACCGTTTCCTGAAGATGGTTGATGATGAATACAACTGTCTTACCCTTTGTTCCGGTAGCTTAAATGCAGATCCCGGAAACAATGTTGCAAAGATCGTTCGCAAACACTGTGACAGGATTGCTTTTGCCCATATCCGTAATATTAAGCATTTTGAAAACGGCGATTTTTCTGAAGCCAGCCACCGCGACTGTGAAGGTGAGACCGGTATTCTTGAGATTCTCAAAGCTTACCACGACTGTGGGTATAAGGGCTATGCCCGTCCCGATCACGGCAGACATCTTTGGGAGGAAGGCCCCGGTAATGTTCGTCCCGGCTACGGCCTTTATGACCGTGCACTTGGTATTATGTATATGCTGGGTGTTTGGGATTATCTTGAAAAATTTGATAAAAAATAATATAAAGATAGGATGGTATAAAAATGGAAAAATGTATTCCCGTAGTGGTCATCAAAGAACTTTCTGAAACCGATAAGATTCTCACCGCGCTCAAAAATAATGGTATTCATTGTGCGGAGATCACCTTCCGTACCTCTTGTGCTGCAGAAGCGATTTCTTATGCAGTGAAAAATTATCCCGATATGGAAATCGGCGCAGGAACCGTTATCAATGCCGAGCAGTGTGAAGCGGCTCTTAAGGCCGGTGCCACCTTTATCGTTTCCCCCGGGCTTTCTCCTGCGGTGGCTAATATTTGCAAGGAGAAGAATGTTCCTTATTATCCCGGGTGTGTTACGCCTACGGAAATTATGGCAGCTCTTGAGCTTGGCATCACTACCGTTAAATTCTTCCCTGCAAATGTTTACGGCGGCTTGAAAGCTTTGAAGGCCCTTTCCGCACCTTTCCCTCAGATCAAGTTCATTCCGACAGGCGGTGTAGACAGAAGCAATATTGATGAGTTTTTGGCTTTCGATAAAATTGCTGCAATCGGCGGCAGCTTTTTTGTAAAAGAATCTTTAGAGAAAATGGAGGCAAACAAATGAAAAGAGTTGTAACCTTTGGCGAATTGATGCTTCGTCTTGCTCCCAACGGATATTACCGTTTCTTCCAGAACGATCAGATGCAGGCCACCTTTGGCGGCGGTGAGGCAAATGTAGCAGTTTCCCTCGCAAATTACGGCTTGGACAGCGTTTATGTTACCAAGCTCCCCACTCACGCTATTGGTGAAGCAGCCGTAAATTCCCTTCGTTATTTTGGGGTTGATACCTCGAAGATCGTTCGCGGCGGCGACAGAGTTGGTATTTATTTTCTTGAAAAAGGTGCTTCGCAGCGCGGTTCTGTTTGTATCTATGACCGTGCATATTCTGCAATTGCACAGGCTCTTCCCACGGATTTTGATTGGGACAGCATTTTTGAAGGTGCGGACTGGTTCCACTTTACCGGTATTACCCCTGCTCTTGGCGGCAATATGGTTGAAATCTGCCGCGAGGCCTGCAAAGCTGCAAAAGCAAAAGGCGTTAAGATCTCCTGCGACCTAAACTATCGCGGTAAGCTTTGGACCAGAGCGGAGGCAAGAGAGGCGATGACCGATCTTTGCCAGTATGTGGATGTTTGCATTTCCAACGAAGAAGATGCAAAAGATGTATTCGGAATTGAAGCGGAGAATACCGATATTTACGGTGGCAAGCTCAATCACGAAGGATACAAGTCTGTTGCAAAACAGCTGAAAGAAAAATTTGGCTTTGAGAAAGTAGCGATCACCCTTCGTTCTTCTATTTCTGCAAATGATAACGATTGGGCAGGTATGCTTTACGACGGCGAAAACTACTGCTTCTCTAAATCCTATCATTTGCATATCGTTGACCGCGTGGGCGGTGGCGATTCCTTCGGTGGCGGCTTGATCTACGCCCTTTTAAACGGGAAAGATACTCAGGCTGCAATTGAATTTGCAGTAGCGGCTTCTGCCCTGAAGCACACCGTTGAAGGCGACTATAACCGTGTCAGCGTTTCCGAGGTTGAAAAGCTTGCGGGCGGCGACGGAAGCGGAAGAGTACAAAGATAAAAACAAAAAACGGTTATGGGTCTTTCATAACCGTTTTTTCATAAGAGAATATGGAGAAAAAAATGACTTTTTCAGAAGCGGCGAATGCACTAAAAATTAAAAAATATCCTGAAGAATTGGATTTGATTTGGGACCAATTAAACAGTGGAAAAATCAAAAGTCCTCTAACGAAAGAGCTTCTCGTTCGTTTGGAGGCAAAATTCGGCTTCTTTACTAAATTCTATAATGAAGTGCTTTTGGGGTTTGAGGAACTGGAGTCGGATGAGGCAAAGTATATATGGACTCATTCCGTTTGTGTTTATGCAAAAAAATATGGCAGAGATGAAGTAAAATCCCTTGAAATTCCCATAACGGACGGTACGCTTTCGGGGAATCTTGCTCCGCTTTTTGTTCTGCTTGTTTCCGCAGAAGAAGGCTTTGCAGAATATATTCGCAGAGGCTTTTCGGAGGAAGAGGTTCGGCAGTATTTTACCGTTTATAACAGAGGAACGGGAAATCTCTACAAAAAAACAGGAAAGCCGGGTCTTAGCGCGTCCTATTTTAATTGGGTGAATATGTACACTTATGCTGAGATTTTTCATGCAGGTGGATTTCAGTTTCAATTCGCCAAGGTCTCAAAAGCACCCCGTGTTCTAAGAAATAAAGTAACCGGCGAAAAGAAGATTCTTTTAACGGATGTCTCCTTTCACAGAACAGGTCAGCGACTTGGCGCTGCAGGTTTTGAGGACGAAGAGGGAAGCTTTACTACCTATTTTGAGGAAAATGAAACTTCTTACAAGGGCTTTTTGGTAGAGAATGGTCGATGCAAGAATGAAGTGAAGGAATTTTCCAAAGAAGAGTGGGAGCTTTATTTGAAAACAAATGACGGTGTGCTTGCTATGCATATTCCAAGAGGCACGGATATTTCCAAAGAAAAGGTTTTTGAGGCGGTCGCGCTTGCCAAGCAAATCGCAAAGGAGCGTTTCCCGGAAAAAGAAGTAAAAGAGATTCAGTGTTCTTCTTGGCTTTTGAGCTTTGATATCGAAAATCTTCTTGGAGAAAACGCTTCCATTTCAAAGTTTGCAAATCTCTTTCACCGTTTTCCTGTTAAGTGCAAGGGGGACTCTGTTTTCAGCTTCGTTTTTTCATCGAAGCCGGACGATCTTGCTCTTTTACCGGAAGAAACTTCTCTTCAAAGGAAATTAAAATCACTTTACTTATCAGGATCTTTTGCTTTAAACAGTGCAGGTTTTCTGTTTGAAAAATAAAAAAACAAGCCACTCATTTGAGTGGCTTGTTTTTTATTTAAAAATTACGCCTGGGGCTGAGGAGCTTCTACAGGGCAAACGCCTGCGCAAGCACCGCATTCAATGCAAGCATCAGCATCGATGAAAGCCTTGCCGTCTTTTTCTGCGATAGCAGAAACGGGACATTCGTCAACACAAGCCATGCAACCAACACATTCGTCAGAAATGATGTATGCCATTTGAAATACCTCCAAAAAAGTTGATACAAATATTATAGCACTACTTTTTAAAAATTCAATAGCTTTGCAGAAAAAAACGAAAAATCACTGATTTTCCCTGATGTTTTGATCATTCTCTTTTTCAGCAGGCTGATTTTGCTGTTTCTTTTGCTTGGGAATTACCTTTAATTCCTCAGCCGTAAAGGGGACAATGTTCTCAGGGTCGCTATCGAGCTTTACTTTGCATTTTCCGCAAAGAATGTTCGATTCAATAACAACTCCTCTGCCTTTCGGCGTCATTACAATATTGTCAGCGCGAGGACATTTTTTGCCGGCTTCTACATAAACATCGTTTTCATAACGAAGACAACACATCAGCCTTCCGCAAGTTCCGCTGATCTTTGTGGGATTAAGAGAAAGATTTTGCTCTTTTGCCATTTTAATGGAAACCTGCTGGAAATCCTCCAAGAAGGAGCTGCAACACAGAGGACGACCGCAAATACCAAGTCCGCCAAGCTGTTTTGCTTCGTCACGAACACCGATCTGCCGGAGCTCAATACGCATTTTCAGAACAGAAGCCATATCTTTTACAAATTCGCGGAAATCAACTCGACCCTCGGAAGTAAAGTAGAAGATCAGCTTAGAGCGGTCAAAGGAACACTCCACATCGGAAAGTGCCATTTCCAAATTATGCTCTTGAATTTTTTCCTGAAAAAGCTTTCTTCCGCGAAGCTCGAGCTCGCGGTTTTCTTCGCTTTTTTTAATATCATTCGGTGTAGCTTTGCGAAGAACTTTTTTTAAGGGAAGAACAACTTCCTTTTCGGAAGCCATTCTCGGAACAGAAGAAACGGTGCCAAATTCGATCCCTTGGCTTGTTTCAACCACAACCTGCTCACCCATCGTAAAGTTTGCATCACCCGGATCAAAAGAATAGGTTTTACCGACAGGGCGGAAGCGAATGCCAACAATACGGTATTTTTTTTCTTCTGCTGCACTTTCAGTGATATCAGTCGTGCTTTCTTCTTGCACTGCAGGAGAAGAGAAGCTTTCCTTCTGATCAGAGATCATTTCTTCTTGATCGGCGATCTTTTCTAAAACTTCTTCTGAAGCTTTTTCATCTGTATTTTGTTTTTGACTGTTTTTTTTGTGCATCGGTCGGTGATGCCTTTTATGCCGATGCCATTTTTTATTTTCTTTATCCATTGGATTCCTTTATTCGTAATCAGAGAATTCGATTTTCTTGGGATAAACGACTTTAATGTCAGCCCCAATTTTCTGGAGCTTACCGATCAGGTCTTCGTATCCGCGGAAAATGTGATAAATTTCATCGATCTGAGTGGTGCCTTTTGCGGCAAGACCTGCAATGACCATTGCACAGCCGGCTCGAAGGTCAACGGCGCGAACGCTTGCACCCACAAGCTCAGGAATGCCTTCAACTTCTGCGCATCTGCCGTTAATGTTGATTTTTGCACCCATACGCTTCAGTTCTTCTACATAGCGGAAACGGGATTCCCACACGCTTTCCGTCAGTCTGGAAAGACCGTTGGCAAGGCAAAGCAGAACACACATCTGCGGATTCATATCTGTGGGGAAGCCGGGATAGGGGAGCGTTTTCACATTTACCTTGTTCAAAGGCCCGTCACCTCTGCGAACGATCACCGCATCTCCCTCTTCAATAACCTCAACACCCATTTCACAAAGCTTTGCTGTGACAGAATCAAGGTGCTTGGGAATTACATTGGTAATGCGAAGATTGCCTTTTGTGGCGGCTGCCAAAATCATAAAGGTGCCTGCTTCGATCATATCGGGAATAATGGTGTAGGTTACACCGTGCAGCTTTTTCACACCGCGGATCTTGATCACATCGGTACCTGCACCGCTGATATCAGCACCGCATGCGTTGAGGAAGTTTGCGGTATCAACGATATGGGGCTCGTGCGCAGCGTTTTCAATAATGGTAACGCCTTCCGCTTTGACAGCGGCAAGCATAACATTGATGGTGCCGCCGACGGTAACCACATCCATGTAGACAGAAGAGCCTTTTAAAACACCGTCTTTTGCAGTGGCTTCTATGTAACCGCCGTCAAGCTTGACATCGCACCCCAGTGCTTCAAAGCCTTTGATATGTTGGTCAATGGGACGGACGCCGAAGTCACAGCCTCCGGGAAGACCTACAAATGCTCTGCCGAATCTTCCAAGCTCAGCTCCGATCAGATAATAGGAAGCGCGCATTTTATTTACAAGGTCGTAAGGTGCGATTCCGGGTGATACAAAGCTGGAATCAATTTCAACGGTGTTTCGATCAAGCTTTGTAACTTTTACACCGATAGACTCCAAAATCTGTAAAGAAACATTGACATCGGAGATATCGGGCAAGTTTTCAATGATACATTTATCTTCGGTCAGAATGGTTGAAAGAACGATGGCAACTGCCGCGTTCTTCATACCGGAAACGGGAATTTCGCCCACCAAGGGCTTTCCGCCGGAGATAATGATTTTTCCTTTGTTGATATCCATAGTGAAAAGGCAGATCCTTTCAAATGTTACTAGAGAAAGTTTGCAAAATGCAACTAAAAAAGTTTACAACACCATTTTATGAGAAAAGAGAAAAACATGTTCCTCAAGAATCACTTTTTGTAAGGTTTTGCGCAACCAGATGAAATCCGGATAACGCGGAAAACAAATTGACATTTTGTTCGGAAGAATGAAGGAGCTTATCGCAAAAATCGAAAAGACGAATTGCTTCCGATAGGGAAATGATGCTCGCAAGATCAGACAAAAATTGTCTCGAAGTGAAAAACTCACTTTTGCAATCGGGGTTTTCTCTTGCAAGGATCAGATCGCGCAGTGCGCTTTTAACAAGAATTAAAAAAAGTACAAGATCTCTTCTTGTCATAGAAGCAGGCGGACAGATCAAGCAAAGCTTCGTAAAGCCTGCTCCGTTCATGATCGCTTCAAAATAGGAAAGCACCTTCTCCCTCATAGTAAGGCTTGCTGTATCCTTGGAAAGCTGCAGTGCTTTTCCCAAGGAACCGCCGGAAAGAAGAATGATCTCTTCAATTATATCTTCCTTTACGCCCTCTTTTAAAAGGAGAGGACGAAGGATATCTGCATTTAAGGGCTCGGTTCG
>JAZUOK010000148.1:0-2828 GCA_045604665.1 Eubacteriales bacterium
TGGAACGTCTGATCGCAGCTCTGGAACAAGCAGAAAAAGGAGAGATCACAATGAGCGCATTTGACAACAGCGAATATGAGACCGCCCGTCAGCAGTATGAGGACGAGGCAAAGCAGCGTTGGGGAAACACCGACGAATACAAAGAGAGTCAGGCAAAGACCGCCGGCTACTCCAAAGAGAAATGGAATGACGTTCTCGCCGGAATGAACGGCGTTTTTGCGGAGTTTGCCGAGTGCAAGAAATGCGGCGAGATCGCCGACAGCGAAACAGCCCAAAACTTGGTCAAAGAGTTACAGAACTATATCACCGCGAATTTTTATCATTGCACCGATGACATCCTCGCAGGGCTCGGTCAGGTGTACGTCTGCGATGAGCGGTTCAAAAACAACATCGATAAAAACGGTGAAGGCACTGCGGAATTCGTTGCTGAAGCTATCAAAATTTATTGCGGAAAGTAAAAAGTAAGTTATCGGTTTTTTCACATATTCACTCTACCCAAAACGGGTAGAGTGAATATGTTGACATAGGACTGTTCTTTCGTTATAATAAAAACAAGAAGGCGTATGAGTATCTAAACGGCCGGACATAAAACAGGTGTGTTTGCATTTAACGATGCAAGTGGTTTTGTTCAAACACGAATGATTTATGTAACGCATTTTATATACTTGTGCCCGAATGGAGCGCACGGAATACGTGGGCTTTTTCGGGCTATCCTTATGCCTTCTTATAGAAAACTATAAGGAGGTTGTTTTTATTATGAACAACGAAATGCTGGAAATGATCCAGGGGCAAATCGGATACCGTTTTAAAAATCCCGATTTGTTGCAACAAGCGTTTGTAAGACGCTCGTATTCAAAAATGAACGGAGGTGAAAATAACGAGGTCTTAGAGTTCATCGGAGATAAGGCACTAGATTTTATCATTGTTAAACGGCTTTCCGAAAAATACGGTTCGTTTGCAGATGAATGCGAGGGGTTCGATTCACGCGAGAATTGGAACGAGTTTATTTCTGAACATAGTGAAGGAAAGCTTACCGAAATAAAGAAAAAACTCGTTTGTCGTGAAATGTTGGCAAGCAGAATCAGACTTTTCGGATTTCAATACGAACTGATTATGGGCAAAAGCGATAGCGATCAAAATGTTCATGAACGAGATTCTGTACAGGAAGACTTGTTTGAAGCAATTATTGGCGCAGTTGCACTTGACTCGAATTGGAATATTGATGCGTTGACTACGGTTGTTGATTTAATGTTAGAACCGGATTATTATTTAGAAAACGGATTTGACGAAGAAGAAAACTATGTCATTTTACTACAACAATGGTATCAAAAAAAGCATCGTAAAATCCCGGTATATGTGTTTCGCACAGAGCCATTGGGATTGTGGAGTACGCTGAACGATACCAAGAAATATCTTGGAGAATATCAGTGTGAATTAGGGCTTTATCCTCTCGATAGAGGATTTTGGGCAAAAGGAAAAACAAAAGCCGAAGCGAGAATGGCGGTGGCAAAACAGGCATACGAATATCTTGAAGAAAATGATCTCTTGTACGATTGGATTGATGAAGTAGGAGAACCTGAAGTTGATCGTGCTATCAATCAGCTTCAAGAACTTTATCAAAAAGGCTATATTGGTGAGCCGAGATATATTTTTGCCGAAAATTATGACAGCAATGGAAACCCTGTTTGGCGTTGCGAGTGCCATGTTGACGGTCAGGAAAATTATTGGTGGGGCGAGTATTCATCAAAAAAGCAAGGCAAAAAAGAAGTAGCTTATGATATGCTTTGCTACCTTCTCGAGTGGGAGGATGACGATGAGGCTTAAAGAATTGCGTTTGCAAAAAGGAGTCACTCAACAAGAGGTGGCAAGAGCAATAGGCTGTTCCGCTAACAACTATGCCCGCTACGAAAGAGGAGAAAGAGAGCCGGATTGTGTTACCTTAAAACAGTTTTCGAAATTCTTCGGTGTTAGCATTGACTATATTCTTTATAATGATTTGGAAACATAATCGGATCTACTCATTTTTTGCTCCGCAGTAGACAAAGAAAAAAACATGCAAAAATTTTTTGACAAATAAATTTTTCTGTGTTAAGACATAGCACCCACGAGGCCGTGGGATAAAAATTGAAATACAAAAGGGGCAATCTAAAGACTTATACATACATGCACAATACGAACTGATCGGGATGCGTACTGCACCCCTCGTTTCGTTGTGCGTGGATGTGTAGGTCTTTTTTTGTTTCTCTTGCGCATAGATGCGCCCGATTTTTCCTTTGTATAAGTAGAGAGATAATTTTTTTATTCTTCGTGCGCATAGTACGGTTAATTATTCGGCTTGAAAAGAGAAGGAACTTTTTGAAATACGGTTGTAGGATGCCTTTCGAATTCCCATGTATAAGTAGAGGGGAAAATTAATTTTTTGTAAACAATCAAAATTTTTGGTTGTCAACTATATGATTTTTTCCTTTGTACTAGTGAGGAGATATTTTTTTGGTTGTAAGGAGTGAACATTTTCGGCTGGAAAAGTGAGGGGATCTTTTTTCTAACGCCATCAATACATAGGCGCGAGCCTAAAAAATCTTTCAGGAGGTAAACAAAATGAAAAAATCAATCTACCAAAGCTACGATGACCTTCCGCTGTTTCTCAATGCAGAGCTTATCGCCAAGGTGCTGGGCGTGGCACCGTCGTCAGCCTACGAGTTGATGCACGAGAAAGGATTTCCGGTCATCCGTGTGGGCAATCGCTTGATCGTGCCGAAAGAAAAATTCAGAGAGTGGGTGGACAGCCACTTCTCAAAGTAAGGGGGAATGAAAAAAGATTGCGGTGA
>JAZUOK010000149.1:0-3179 GCA_045604665.1 Eubacteriales bacterium
AGATATTCTTTCAAATACTGTTCGTAAGTAATTCCAAGTTCCTGAGCAGAAGCTTCTATTTCTCGGATATACCGATCCACATAGGCCTGGGTTTCCGCCTGAGGATATTTTTTCACGGTCACGCTGTCCATAAAGGCAGTAATAACCGCCTCGGCTTTGGCACTTTCCTTCTGTTCCAGCATATCCGCTTTCAAGGCTTTGCGGAAGGAAGCCACGGAGGTAAAGCCCTCGCCGATTTTGGAAACGGTTTCATCGTTGCATTCGGGAATAACAATTTTGGAAACAGAAAGGATCTTTCCTTCCGCCTCTACCGTTTCCCCTGCCCAGGATCCAAGGCTTAGATCGGTTTCGGGGAAGGTATAGGTAACCTTGCAAACATCTCCCGTTTTTTTGCCGATCATTTCTTCTCCCAGACGGGTATCAATATCGCCGTTTCCGTTATAGCCGATGATGATCTCATATTCGTCCTGGGATTGTTCGGCAACCTCTTCCCCTTTGTAATAAATACGGTAGCGAAGCGTCACACGGTCGTACATTTCCACCGTGTCGTTCTCTTTTTCTGAGTCTTCCCCGTAGGTCAGAAGGATCTGAAATACCGCCTGATCGATCTCTTCCTCGGTGCAAACTCCGGTACGGGGAAAATTTGCTTTCACATGATCATAGTTTTCAAGCTGAACATACTCGGAAAGGTCATAGTCATACCGCTTGCTTTCATGATTTTTCCCACAAGATACAAACAAAAGGACAAAGGCGCAAAAGGCAAGGATCATCACATTCTTTTTTTTCATATCCTACTCCCTCAAGGATTTACCGGCACCGCATTGGACACCACCTGCTTCAAGGCCTTGTCCCAAAGGATGCTTTGATAAAGCTTTTCTTCTCCGTAATAAGAAATAAATTCCTCCAAGGAACTAAATTCCGCTTCTTCATTTTCAAAATATTCCTGTATACCTTCCTCATACTCTTCCTCGGAAAGCCGGATATTCTGAAGCCGTACAAGCTGGGTGAAGATCATATCGTTCTTCACCTTTTCTTCGGCAAACAGGCGCGCCTCTTCCCAAAATTCTTCTATGGTCTCTTCCAGGTATACCGTTACCAGATCTTCAAAAGTCACATCGAATTTTTTGGCCAAGGCCTTATAGTTTTCTTGATAGATCTTAACATATTCCCCGATCTCTTTTTCGGGAAAAGAGCGGACACGCACACCATCCAAAAGGGCAAGCCAAACCGCTTGTGCCTTTTCCATTTCCTTGGCATCCAGTATGTCTTCTCTTACCGATTCCCGAAAAGCTTGCACCGAGTCAAACTCTCCGCCGAAGGTTTCCTGAACCCAGGCATCGATCAATTCGGGAATGATCGGTTTTCCTACCTTTTTCACAACGGCCTTCAGCAAAACCTGCTGCCCCGAAAGCGGTGTTTTGACAAGCTCCGTAGGATAGGTGTATTCTACGCTGACCTCATCCCCCGCTACCGTACCGATCAGTTCCTCTCCCAGAACCGTTTCCAAAGGATTCTCGGTTTTCAGTCCGATAACGATCTCATAGTCAGTCCGGCTTTCATCCGAGAGCACCACTCCGTTTTGTTCAACGGAGAAATCCACCGTCACCCGGTTGTACCGCTCGGCAGGCTCCGTTTTTTCGGTAAAGTCCGAAAAAGAAAGGAGAATCTGAAAAATAGCAGCGTCTACTTCCTGCTCCGTGGCCGTGATCGGATCTTCAAAGGTAGCTTCTACCGCCGTAATATCGCCCAAGGTAATGTACCCGGAAAGATCATAATCATACATTTCTTCCTTCTCTTCTACCGCAGGCACAGGCTTGGGGGGCTCGATCTTTTGAGAAGCTGCAAGAAAGAAGGCAAGCAGCACAGCAAATGACGCAAGCACCCATCTTAAAATCTTCATACTGCCTCTTTCACCGCATGTTCGTGGATCAGTTCCAGAACCTGGGCTGTGATCAATTGGTGCTCAAAATAATCCGCACCGTAAATTTCCATATAATCCGTGACCATCTCTTCCACGGAACTGTAGTAGCCTTCGCCCTGTTCTTTGTAAATTCCACGAATCAGAGAGATCATCTGCTCGTCGGTATAGGTGATCTTTTCTTCTTTCGCAATGCTTCGGATCAAAAGATTTGCCTCAACAGACTCCTTGGCATATTCTTCCGTTTCCTTTTTAAATTCGTCGTAAGTGATACCAAGCTGCTCTGCACAAAAATCCTCCCAGCTTATTTCTTCCTCTTTATACTGGCTGTAATACTCGGCATAGTGCTTACGGTAAAGTTCCATTTCCTTTTCCGGAAGACTCTTTACCGTGCTTTTTTCCATAAGCGTATCCTGAAAATAGGTGGAAAGATACGCATAAGCGTTGTTCTCTTTTTCCTCTTCCAGAGCGCTCTTCAGCCATTTTCTTGCTTCATCAACGGTTTTAAAATCCGTTTTGTAATTTTCATTGATAACCTTTACATCAAATTCCGGGATGGCAGGCCTTTGCAATTCTTTTACCGTTACATAAAAGACAACATCCTTGCCTGCTACTTCTTTTTCCGCATAATAGGGGGAGAATTTCAAATTCAAAACCACTTCTTCCCCGATCTTTTTACCGATCAGACCTTCTTCAAAGCCGGTAATAAAACTACCGCTTCCGATCAAAAGGGACTGGTTTTCGGCAGTGGCATCCTCCACCTCTTTGCCATCGATCAAGCCTCTGTAATTCAAGGTAACCATATCAAATTTCTGAATTTCACCCTCGGTAAAAAGGGTGTATTCATCGTCGGAGACCTCTGCCGCCAAAAAGATCTGGGTAAGATAATCCTCCAAATATTCATCCGTTACCTCCGCATCAAGGACAGGATCATCGGGATAGGTAACGCCTTTGTAAGGAGCAAGCTCAAAATAAACGGAAAGATCCTCGTACTGAAACTTCTTGTTCCCGTCGTATTTTCCCTGACGGTAATCCGAAGCATACGCTTTCAAAAACGCCTCGTCCTCTTTCGTGAATCCTTGCGCAGAGGTTTCTTTGGTCTCTTCCTCGGTATTTTTCTCTTTTTTCTCTTCGCCACAGGAATAAAGAGAAAAGAGCATTACAAAAACCAAAAGAATCGATAAAACTTTTTTCAAATTCATAAACACTCCCTATTTTACGCTTTTCGTTGCAGCGGTCAAGGTATTCTTCAAAAGAAGGG
>JAZUOK010000150.1:0-2222 GCA_045604665.1 Eubacteriales bacterium
TCATAAGCCTTGACCCATCTGCCTTCTTCGGGAATGGGAGCAGGGCCGTGCTTGGGGCCTTTTGCCACAACGCACATGTTCTGTACGTCTTCGGTAAACATGTTCATTTTGAATTTCCTTTCTTTGTTTTTTTAGTCAACCAAAACGCCCATGGTACCGGGAGCGGCACAGGCGGCGTTGGATTCGTCGGTATCGATGTGCATAGCAGCTGCGAATTTCTCGCTGACTCTTACTACAACTTCATCGAAAATGAGAGCTCTTTCGCCCTCTACGCGTACCTTTACGATCTGCTTATCAGCTACGCCGAAAGCGGCAGCATCTTCGGGAGTGAAGTGGATGTGACGCTTTGCAACGATCACGCCCTCAGCACATTCTACGCTCTTATCGCCCACACTGATGGTGCAAGCACCGGAAGCGGCAACATCGCCGGATTCACGGATGGGAGCTTTGATACCCAAACTTCTTGCATCGGTAGCGGATACTTCTACCTGAGAAGCAGGACGAGCGGGTCCGAGGATGATTACATTTTTAATGGTACCCTTGGGTCCGGTGATGTCAACTCTTTCTTCACAAGCATACTGACCGGGCTGAGAAAGGTCTTTCTTGTGGGTGAGCTGATATCCCTTGCCAAAGAGTGCCTCAATGTGTTCCTGAGACAGGTGCACATGACGAGCGGAAGTTTCAACAAGTACTTTCTTTTCCATGATTGTTTTCTCCTATCTGTTTATTATTGGCTTAACCGCCTTATTATACTACAAAATCGAGTGTTTTGTAAAGAGGTGAAAAGGATATTTTTGTCATTTTCAGTCTTTTTTTAGGAAGGCTGAAAGCTTGGTTGCCGCAAAAAGGGTAATGGTAAGATCGATCAGCAAGGAGGATGCATCGAACAGGTCAAGAGAAACCTTGCCGCCGATTCCTGCGATCAGATGGGGAAGTCTTGCAGATAAGCCGAAAAAGAGGGTGGATGCTGCAAAGAAAGCGTAAAAATTGGGATTTGAAACATTCTTTTCTCCCAAAAGAAGCTCTGCCTGATAAAGGAAGAACACCAAAACGGAGATGATAAAGAGAAATTGACCTACATAGAGGGGCTTATTCATAAAGCGAGTCAGATCCCGATATTCAATGACCATTCGCAAGGTGCACCAAAAGGCAGGGGAGAGTGCAAAGAAAGCGAAGATTTTGCTCTTCTTGGGGGAATTGCGAAAAGAAAAGATCAGGAAAAACAAAGCGCTGAGAACGGAAAGGATCATATGAACGGATGAAAACGCATTTGCTTCCCCTCTGTTTTGCAAAAAGAAGGCGATGGCATAAGCAATAAAGCCAAAGCCCGGTAAAAAGGAAGCAAAGGCGGAAAGGGTTCCGGTCCAAATAGATGCTTTTTTCGCGGCACCCTCCAAAAGGGGAAGATTCAGAGGATTTTCTTCCAAAAAGCCTCCGTCTTCTTCAAGAAAAAGGTTTTCTTCCTCCTCCGGGAAGGAGAAGTTTTCGTCGTGGGGAATTTCATCTTCTTCCGGGTAGAGCACCGCATCTTCCTCTGCCGCGAAAAGGCCAGTATCTTCGCTTGCGGCAAAGAGTTTTGTTTGTTCCTCCTGGGCGAAGAGATCCGGTTCTTCCTCTTCAATTCTAACGGCTTTCACCTTTTTTTCCTTTTTTTTCGGAGCGGGCAGATCCTTTTTGATCGCGGCAAGAAGGAGACATAGGGCAAAAACAAAAAGACCGATTCCGTTTGCCCCGTTGCAAGCGATGCTTTCTGTGTGGAAAAAGCCTGTGGCAACATCCAGATCGTAAAAATATGCATAGTACCTCATACCAAAGGCTACGGGAATGAGAATGGCAATGAGGACTACCGTACAGATGAGAAGAATGCGGTTTAATTTCATACTATTTCCTTTCTGTGTTCTGACCTTTTTCTTCTTTTAGGATCATATACAGTGTGGGAATAAGAGAAAGAAGAGAAAAAAGAGCCAAAAGATATTTGGTTATGGTGTTATTCAGAAATGCCATGGATGGATTGATCAGATCAATGATGAAAAAGGTGAGCATCATCAGCGACAGGATCAGACAGAGGTGGGGGATGATGCGCAAAAGATGAGAAAAAAAGCCTTTCATTTTTCCTCCTTGGAAGTGATATCTTCACCCTTCGTGGAAAGATACACGATATCACTGATGTCTCTTCCCCCTTCCTTGGACGGGGAGGAGAAGATTTTGTTTTCGTATGTCAT
>JAZUOK010000151.1:0-4194 GCA_045604665.1 Eubacteriales bacterium
CGAATACCTTGCAAAGGCCCTTTGCAAGGTATTCGCCCATGGTATTGGTAATTTCGGGGGGCGCTACCAGGTAAACGGGGGGGATGTGAAGGTCGCCGTCGTACTCCAGCATGCCAGCATAAGATGTCTTCGGAAAACGAACCCTGTCAAAATAGGGGAAATCTTCATCACAGAAGGCCTTGGAGATCTCAATGGAACGGTCACCGCGGAAGTTGAAGAAGATCACGCCGTCGCCGTCTTCGATGGTGCCAACTGCCTTGCCGTCTTCAGAAATGACAAAGCCGGGCAGATCCTGGTCGATTACCTTCAATTCGTTTCTGTAGGTCTCAATGGCTTCTTTTGCCGAACTGAATTTTCTGCCTTCGCCAAGGACATGAATATCCCAGCCTGCCTTTACCATCTGCCAGTTTGCTTCGTAGCGGTCCATGGTAATGCTCATTCTGCCACCGCCGGAAGCGATCTTGGCATCAAAGGATGCGTCATTTAAGGATGCAAGAAATGCTTCAAAGGGCTCAACATATTCCAGTGCACTGGTTTCGGCAACATCTCTTCCGTCAAGGAGAATGTGGCAGCGAACCTTTTTGATGCCCTCTTCCTTTGCTTCACAGATCAAAGCCTTTAAATGATCGATGTGTGAGTGCACATTGCCGTCGGAGAAAAGACCGATGAAATGCAGGGTGGAATCGTTTTCTTTTACGGTTCCGCTAACCTTTTTCCAGCCGTCTCCCTGGTAGATCTTTCCGCTTTCGATGGAATTGGAAACAAGCTTTGCACCTTGCGCAAAGATCTGGCCGGAGCCAAGAGCGTTGTGACCAACCTCGGAGTTGCCCATATCGTCATCGGAGGGAAGACCCACTGCAGTGCCGTGTGCCTTCAGGCTGAGGGTGGGGTAATCTGCCATCAAACGATCCAAAGTAGGAGTTGACGCAGCCTTTACAGCGTTGCCAACGGTCTTGGAATTTAATCCCACACCGTCAAGCACCAGAACGACCACAGGGCCTTTTACATCAATTTTCTTTTTCATTTCCGTAAGTTCCATATCTATTCCTCTTTCTTTCGGTTATTTTTCCTGTTTCAATACTTCTTCTGCAGCGGCAAGAATGCCGAGTTTTCCGCTTTCCCAGGTGAGACCGCCCTGCATATATACCGTGAAGGGATAGCGCATGGGAGCATCTGCGGAAAGCTCGATGGAAGAGCCTTGGGTGAATGCGCCTGCCGCCATAATAACGGGATCCTGATAGCCGGGCATTGCCCAGGGGATCGGCGTTACATGACTGTCAATGGGAGATGCACTTTGCAGTCCCTTGCAAAAGGCCTCGACTTTTTCACCATCTTTCAGGGAAATTTGCTGAACGATATCAAAACGCGCTTCTTTTGCGGTAGGAATTACATCGTATCCCATCTTTTCAAACAGCGCCGCTGAGAAAACAGCGGTTTTCAGTGCTTGGGAAACGGTGTGCGGTGCGTAAAAAAGTCCCTTGAACATGGATTTTGTGTGTCCGAGGCTTGCACCGATCTCAAGTCCGATTCCGGGACAGGAAAAACGCTGTGCGCAAAGGGACACTGCTTTTTTGCTTCCTGCAATGTATCCGCCGGTTTCTGCCATTCCGCCGCCGGGATTTTTGATCAGAGACCCTACGCAAAGATCCGCGCCGTAAAATGGGGGCTCGTGCTCCTCGCAAAATTCTGCGTAGCAGTTATCTACAACTACAAAAGCAGAGCTGCCTGCTTTTTTTACAAGCTCTACCGCTTTCTTTACAATGGCATTGCCCAGGGGTCTGCGTGTGCTGTATCCGGGGCTCTTTTGAAGATAGACCATCTTTACATCTTCTTTTTTCAGACGGGCTAAAATCTTTTCTTCATCCAAAAGGGAATCGGAGGTCAGAGGGATCTCTTCGTATTTTACTCCGAAATCCAAAAGGCTTCCGCTTCCTTTTTCCCCTTCAATGCCGATCACGGACTTTAAGGTATCGTAAGGGGTTCCGCTGACTGCAAGCATAGTGTCCCCCGGCCGAAGCAGCCCAAAAAGAGCTACCGTGATGGCGTGGGTTCCGGATAAAAGGCTGTGCCTGACAAAGGCGGCTTCTGCTTCAAGTACACGGGCAAAGATCCGATCGAGAACCTCCCGTCCCATATCGTCATAGCCGTAACCGGTAGTAGGATTGAAGCACTCGGTAGAAACTCTTTCATCCCGAAAAGCTTCCAAAACCTTTTTCTGATTGAGAAAGGCCATTTCTTCAATTTTTTGGAATGTGGAAGAAATCTCTTTTTCCGTTTCCATTGAAAGATCCATCAGTGTTTGAGAAAAATTGAGCATTGTTTCCTCGAAAATATAATTAGAATTGTCTTTATCATACCACAAAAAGATGTTTCAATCAACAGTCTTTTTCCATTTTTTGCGGTATTTTATTTGACAAAAAAAGAAAATCGGGATAATATTAAAAAAATCAATGTAGGAGAACATTATGCCCAGATTTTTCTTGCCCGACTCTTTTTCATATAAAAAAGGCGATCCCTTGCCCAAGGAAATTTGCCTTTCAGGGGAAGATGCCTTTCATCTTTCCGTGTCCCTTCGTGCTCGCGTGGGGGACGGTGTTTTGCTTTGCACCCGCGACGGCTTTTTGTTTTCTTGCAAGATTTTGGAGATCAGCGGCGGAAAAAAGAACCCGCTCGTTTTGCTGACCCCTTCTTCCGTGAAGGAGAGTGAAGGGGAGAGCCCTTGCTATATCAGGCTGTTCCAGGGAATGCCAAAGGGCAAAAAGACCGATTCCATTATTCAAAAATGCACGGAGCTTGGTGCATCCGAGATCATTTTTGTTTATACCGATCACGCCGTTCCGACTCCTTCCGATGAGGAGAAAAAGATCCAAAGATTTGAAAAAATTGCAGAAGAAGCCTGTAAGCAGTGCGGCAGAGGACGACTGCCGAGGATTCAGATTCTAAAAAGCCTTGACGAGGCGATTTTTCTGATGAAGGAAAGTGATATGTTTTTTGCCTGCTACGAGAATGAAGACGGCAAAGGCTTAAAAGATATGATGCAGGGTGATTTTGCTACCGCTTCCTTTTTTATCGGTCCAGAAGGAGGGATTTCTCCCCGAGAAGCGGATCTTTTAAAGGAAAACAAGATCCCCACGGTAAGTCTGGGGGAAAGGATTCTTCGCACCGAGACGGCAGGAAGCACCGTGCTTTCTATGTTCTTATACGAAAAGGAGCTCTGATCTGTATGATCAGGCTCTTTTTTTGCCGTAAAAGACCATTTTGGATACAAAAATTCCATTTTTCATCATTTTTAGTCAAAAAAGACAATAAAATTAAATTTTATTTGTTAAAAATTATAGATTTCTCTTGAAAAATTGTAAATCATTGTGTATAATGCTTATGGTTCGGCTGTGATTTTGTGTAAAATTACAAGATAAACAGCGAGGCAAAGAACCAAAGGAGAGAAATATGTCAAACAGACTGTTCCAAAGCGTTGTTCATCAAATGAAAGATGCAGCAGGTTGCACCATCGGCGTGATCGATACCGAGGGTGTTATTATCGCTTGCAGTGAGCTTGTCCGCATCGGCGAGGTCCTGGAAGGGGTCAAGGAAGAGCTTCTTTATACCGGCGAGGCATTTTCTGCGGCCGGCTATCTGTTCCGCCCTGTGGGAGCCTACGGTAAAAGTGAATACTATGTCTTTGTGGAGGGAGAGGGACAGTTTGCCAATTACACCTCTAACCTTCTTTGCATTTCATTGGGGCAGATCAAAGCGCTCTATGATGAAAAGTACGATAAATCCAGTTTTATCAAAAACATCATTTTAGACAATATTCTCCCCAGCGATATTTATGTTAAGTCCAAGGAGCTTCATGTTCCTGCCGAGCAGGAAAGAGTTGCTCTTCTTATTAAATTTCACGGAAAAGGGGATATCGTTCCCATCGATGTGATCCAGAATATGTTTCCCGATCGCAACCGTGACTTTGTGATCAGTGTCGGCGAAAACGATGTGGTCCTGATCCATGAGATCCACACGCCCCAGGAAAAAGCGCAGGTATCCAAGCTTGCCAAGAGCATTGTGGATACCGTTCAGAGTGAATTTTATCTGAAGGTGATCGTCGGTCTCGGTACCGTAGTTACCGGTCTGAAGGACCTTGCCCGTTCCTATAAAGAAGCGCAGGTAGCCATTGAAGTGGGTAAGGTTTTTGATACCGAA
>JAZUOK010000152.1:0-7095 GCA_045604665.1 Eubacteriales bacterium
CTGACTGTCTCTCACTTCCCACGATCGGTGAAATTTCAGCTTGTATGTTTGCTTTGATCATATGAATGGAAGGAGCACTGGCCTTCAGCTTCACGCCGTACCCGCCCGGTTGCTTTACGATTTCCGGCTCTTCCAATTTCAGGTCTTCGATTTCCGGCGTTACGATTCCGTAACCGCTTTCGTTCACTTCTTCCAGTGCTTTAGCGATCTTATCATAACTCTTTTTTTGCTCTGAAAGCAGGCAGAACATTTTCACCAGATCTTCTTCACTTTCGATCTTAGTCTCGCAGGCCTCGGTTAAAATGTTATAAAAATATTTTTGCTCCAGACAGATTTTGATCTGTATTTCTCCGGCGCCCAGATCCGATCGTTCGATTTGAACTGTTTCAAAAAGTTCACTTTCCGAAAAAGCATCAATGCATGAGAAAATCTCGCCTGTCCTTACGATCCCTTGCATTTTGGATTCCCAGTCAGAGAGGATTTTTTCTTTGGTCGCTTTTCCTTTTTCCAGATGAAGGATCCAGGAAGGAATTTTCAGTCTGATCTCGCGAATAGGAAATTCTAATACGATATTTCGGATGATTTGGAGAAAGTCTTCTTCTCCCATAGCAAAACAGTTCTTCGGTAAAACGGTAATTTTGTATTTTTCTTCCAGTAAATTGGAAAGTGATTTTGTTTCTTCACTGTCGGGGTGGGCAGAATTTAGGATCACCACAAAAGGTTTTTTTGTTTTCTTCATTTGGTAAATAATGTCTTCTTCCGCTTTTAGATAGGACTCTCTCGGAATTTCACCGATACTTCCGTCAGTTGTAATGACAACACCTACCGTTGAATGTTCTTCAATTACTTTTTTTGTCCCGAGACTTGCGGCCTCTTCAAAGGGGAGTGCTTCGGTAGACCAAGGGGTATTTACCATTCTTGATTTTCCGTCTTCCTCAAGACCGCTTGCTCCAGGGACGGGAAAGCCGACGCAATCGATCAGCTTGACCTGAAAACCAAGCCCTTCTTCCGTTTCGATTCGTACGCCTCTTTCCGGGACGAATTTCGGTTCGGTGGTCATTACATTTTTTCCATTGCCGCTTTGCGGCATTTCATCGATTGCCCTTGCTTTTTCCGCACCTTCTTCCATTTGCGGAAGGACAATGTTTTCCATAAAGCGCTTGATAAAGGTGGATTTTCCTGATCTGACAGGGCCAACAACACCGATATAAATATCTCCGCCGGTTCTTTTGGCAATGTCTTGATAAATGCTGATTCTCTCTGTCATTTTCCCTCTCCTTCGATGGTACTCGTTTTGGTAAAATATATGAAAGGGAAGAGTGGAATATTCATTTGTAAAAAACTTTACTTATTGCAGTATTTTTGTTATGATAAAGAGAGAAGGAGGGGATGGCTTGAAAAAGAAAATTGCAGGTTTTCTGCATTACCGAACGGATCTTGGTGACGGAACAAGAACTGGCGTTGTTTTTTCCGATTGTGTAGGGGCTTGTCGTAATATTTGCTGTTGCCATTCTTTTTTACCGGAACATGATTTTACCGATGACAGTCTTGAAAAAGAGCTCTACAGCGAGAATGAACTTATTGAATATCTGAAAGAAGAAAGAATGCTTTGTTATACAAAAAAGCTTGGTATTACTTTTCTCGGGTGTGATCCGCTTTCGGATCCCTTCTTTTGTAAGGATGTTGCAAGAGGAATCAAAGAGGTCGGATTATCACTGCAAATTTATACTTGCGGAATGTGTCCTGTTACCGCTTTTGATCTTCTTGATGGCTTTGTGGATCTATATATACTGCGTCTTTTCCGAGTAAAGCCAACCGATTCTTCAAGCACTTTGATTCCGGATATAAAACACACCCTTGATGTGATTTCTTTTTTGGAAAAAAGAGCCACAGCATATCGGATCGCGATACCGGTCTTAAAAGGGATCAATGATCTTGACGGAGAAGAATTGGCAGAATATATTTCTGGTTTAAAATGTGTGAAAAGTGTTATTCTTGATTTTCAAAACAGCGGATTTGATGAAAAGAAAATCAAAGCTTACAGAGAGATTTTTTTAAAGAGACAGATTGTTTTATACTAAAAAAAGCAGCCGTTCAAATTTGAACTGCTGCTTTCATTTTTTTATTTACGAGGCACAACTGTTTTTGTGTCTTTTACAATACTGTTTTCCGGGTAAACACCTCTGAGAGAGGTGAGGGGATAAACGGAAGTGTTTTTGCCGATGACAGTACCGGGATTTAAGACACTGCCACAACCGATATCTGCAAAATCAGCAAGGATTCCGCCGATCTTTCTAAGTCCCGTTTCAATGTTTTCCTCGCCACGAATCACAATGTTTTTTCCATCGCTTTTCAGGTTAGAGCAAATGGAGCCGGCACCCATATGGGCACGAAATCCCAAAATAGAGTCACCTACATAGTTGTAATGGGGAACCTGTACGCGATCCAGCAGAATACAGTTTTTCAGTTCCGTAGAATTTCCGATCACACAGCCTTCTCCGCAGATCACATTTCCTCTTAAAAAAGCACCGGGGCGAACTTCGGTCCCTGCGCCGATAACGGCAGGAGGCTCAATGACGGCACTTGGATGAATCTTGACACCTTCGCCAATTAAAACGCCTTCCGAATAGAGGGAATAGCCGTCCAGTCCATTTTCTAAGAATTGTTTTACAATGTTTTTGATTTGGGGGAGAAGCTCCCAAGGATATGTGGTTTGATCAAAAAAGGACTTTAAGTATTGGGGTACATTTTCATAAAGTTCCGAAGTTTTCACCTTTTTACTCAACGCCGTGTCCTCCCTCGAGAATCTTATCAACGATTTGCTGTGCATAAGCGGCACACTTGTCTTTGTCTTCACACTCGATCATAACACGGACAACAGGCTCGGTTCCGCTTTGACGGAGAAGAACTCTTCCTTTTCCGTTGATCAGAGCTTCCACATTTTTGGTTTCTGTCAAAACAGCC
The DNA here is from genome assembly GCA_045604665.1 of Eubacteriales bacterium. GTDB lineage: Bacteria > Bacillota > Clostridia > Oscillospirales > SIG627 > RGIG5579. The sequence goes on from JAZUOK010000152.1 coordinate 2,965, forward strand.
TCGTCGGTCAGCACCGCGTTCTTATCTTTCACTCTTACATTGACTGTGCACTGAGGATACAAAATGACATCGGCACAAAGCTTTGAAAGTGCAGATTTGGAGTCACAAATTTCTTCAGAGAGCATGATAGCAGTAAGAAGACCGTCGCCTGTGGTTGCATATTTTTTGAGAATAATGTGACCGGACTGTTCACCGCCGAGGGAATAGTCGTTTTTCTGCATGCACTCATAGACAAATCTGTCGCCCACTGCAGTTTGTTCCATTTTTACACCGATCTTATCAAGGCTTGCGATCATGCCGCTGTTGGACATAATTGTTGCAACCAAGGTGTCTTTGTTCAGCATGCCTCTGGTTTTCAGGCGTTTTGAAAGAATGTACATCATCTTGTCGCCGTCAACAACATTTCCGTTTTCGTCCACAGCAATACAGCGGTCGCAGTCACCGTCAAAAGCAAAACCAAAATCAAGGTGTTCTTCTTTTACAAGCTCGCAAAGCTTTTCAATGTGAGTAGAACCACAGCCCATGTTTACATTCAAACCGTCGGGATCGTCGCCGATCACATAAGTTTGTGCACCGAGGGCGTTGAAAACATTCTTTGCGATCATCCAAGAAGCACCGTTCGCGCAGTCAAGGCCGATTCTCAGTTTTTTATAGGAATGGCTTGCAAGGGAAATCAGGTAAGCTACATAGCGATTTCTTCCGGCTACATAGTCAACGATGCAGCCGATATGTTCCTTGGTGGCAAAGGGAAGATCGGGCGTATTCAGTCCGAGCGCTTTCATATTGCCGTCAAGGTAAGCTTCAATCAAAGCGGTAACTTTGTCTTCAAGCTTTTCGCCGTAGCGATTAAGCACCTTAATGCCGTTGTCGTAGAAAGGATTGTGAGAAGCGGTGATCATAACACCGAAATCAAAGTTATCTGTTCTGGTTACATAAGAAACGCTGGGGGTCGTTGTAACATGAAGCATATACACATCAGCACCGGAGGCGGTAATGCCGGCAGCGATAGAATATTCCAGCATATAACTGGATCTTCTGGTGTCCTTACCGATTACGATGCGAGGTCTTTCATTTTTGGATCTGTTGCCGGCCATGTTTGATAAATACCAGCCCAAAAAGCGGCCCACCTTGTATGCTTGAACAGAGGTAAGGGTCTTGTTAGCTTCGCCTCGGAAGCCGTCGGTTCCAAAGTATTTATTCTTTTTGTTTTCTTCCGAAAGGGGAAGAGGGGCGTCTTCTTGCAGAAGGGTATCGGTGGAAATGTCGAAAAGCTCACACAGAAGAAGTACCTTATCGATTTGCGGAAGAGCTTGGTCCATTTCCCATTTGGATACAGACTGACGGGAAACATTGATCTTTTCGGCAAGCTGCTCCTGAGAAATACCGTGTTCGGTGCGAAGATTTGTTATTTTTTTACCAATCGTCATAATGTTCTCCTTTTTTTGGAGTATTTAAGAAAATGAAATGCAACTTTAGGTTGCAAGAAAGATGCAAAAATCATTTCCTTGATGAGGTTAGTATAGGACTAAAATCGAAATTTGTCAACCTTTCTTTTCAAAAAACACCCTGATCAAAATTTTTTGATCAGGGTGCGATTTTTTAAGATAAACCGAAACTGATATTAATGGCCTTATTTACTTCTGCCATCGTTTCGTCTTTTAAATGTCCCATTTTTTCTTTGAGCCTTTTCTTGTCTATTGTACGTATTTGTTCCAGGAGTATGACCGAGTTTTTACAAAGTCCGTTTTGTTCGGCATATACTTCTATGTGAGTAGGAAGTTTTGTTTTCGTTGTTTTGCTGGTGATCGCAGCTGCGATCACAGTCGGACTGTGTTTGTTTCCTACATCGTTTTGAACAATAACAACCGGGCGTATGCCTCCTTGCTCAGAGCCGACGACGGGACTTAAGTCAGCATAATAAATATCTCCTCTTTTTACATTCAAAATTTTCACTCCCAAACGCATAATGCTTTTTGTTTTTATTGTTGCCATGCGTTTTTGCTTTTATTCCGCCATCCTTATTTTATGCTACAGGAGAGAAAGTGATTTCAAAAGTATTATCCCATCCGTTTCCGAAAATTTTTTGCTTACTTGAATTTTTATCTGTAAAGGAAAGAGAAAAATTGTAATCCTTGCCGCAGTAAATAACCTTTTTTTCGCCGTTTTCAATGGTTTTCTTACCGGTTTCACTTATTAAGATATCAAAAAGATTTTTTAAGATTCCGGTTCCGCTGCAATGAAAATCTTTTTCGTATTCTAAATCTTTGAAATTTGTTTTGATCTTTTCTTCGTCAAAAATTTCTTCCATGGTGAAAAGGGGAGAAGTTGGATCGGTGTGCAGTAAATGAAGTCTGCTTTTTTCATCATAAAAAAGTTCTCCTTTGCTCTCAAAATCTTCAATTTTGATCGATGCGATGTATCTTGTTTCCGTGTTTGGTTTCACAGATGGAGAAGTAGGGTTTTTTCCGCATCCGCAAATGAAAAGAGAGATCAAAAGAAAGACAGAAAACAAAGAAATAAGGCTTTTTTTCATAGATTCTCCTTTGTTGACAAACAGGGTGGTGTTTGTTAAAATGTTCTTTACAGAATATGAAAAAAAGGCGGTGATTATGATAGGCGCACGAACCGAGCTGAAATTTTATATCAATTCAGCCGATGCACATCTTTTGAAAAACCGCTTTCATATTGCCCTAAGAAAAGACGCCCATACCCCTGAACGGGGAGCCTATCATATAAGAAGCCTTTATTTTGAAGATCCTATATCCTCTGCATATTTTGATAAAATTAACGGTCTCGAAAAACGAGCAAAATATCGCTTCCGGTTTTATAATCGCGATCTTTCCTATATTCGTCTTGAGAAAAAAGAGAAAATCGGAAAGACATCTTTCAAAACAATTGAGAATGTTTCCCTTGATACTGCAAATTCCTTTTTATCAAATAAGCCCGATGTTTTCGGCTTTCATTCAGCTTTAGAACAGGAAATGGCTTCCAGGATCGTTTCAGAGGGATTTCGACCTGTTTTGTTTGTTGATTATGACCGAAGTGCTTTTTTACATCCATTTGGCAATGTTCGTATTACCATCGATATCAATGTTTCCGCATCTGCTTTTCGCGACGGTCTTGATGACAAGTCCTTTTCCGTTCCTGCCTTGGAGCCGGGAAGAGCGATTCTTGAAATCAAGTATGATGCTGAATTTCCCTCTTATCTTTCGAAACTTTTTGATGATGTTCCGAAAATCCCGTGTGCCATTTCCAAATTTTGTCTTTGCAGAGAAGTTTTGTTCTAAGGAGTTTATATGAATCTGATTTTTGATTTTTTTCGCACTACTTTTGAAAACGAGTTTCAAACTACGATGACAGGAGACCGCATTGCCATCGGTCTTTTGGTTTCTTTTTTTCTTTCTTTGTATATTATTCTTATTTACCGCTTTACCTATCAAGGCATTGCACTGAATAAGAATTTTACATTTTCCCTTTTGCTTTTATCTATGGTAACGAGCGTTGTGATCATGACCGTAACAACAAACCTTGCCCTTTCTCTTGGTATGGTAGGTGCTCTTTCCATTGTTCGTTTCCGAACTGCGGTGAAGGATCCAACAGATACCGTATTTATGTTTTGGGCAATCACTGTTGGTATAATGGCCGGTGCAGGACTTGTTTATATCTCCATAATTACAAATCTGTTTTTGGGTGTTTTGTATTTCGCCTTTTGTTTTTTTACAGGAAAGAAAAAAAGCACTTCTTACCTACTCGTGATCCGATACAAGGCAGGCTGCGGTAAAACGGTTGAAAATGCCATCGCTTCTCTTGAAAAAGTGCGTGTGCGGTCAAAATCTGTTTCGGGTGATGTTGTGGAGCTTTCACTGGAAACAAAGCTTTGTGACGAAACACTTTTACTTGTTGAAGGAATTTCAAAAATGGAAGGCGTGATCGACGCAGGAGCCGTTAGCTACGGCGGCAACACAACCCTATAAGAAAAAAAGCATTTGCCGACTTTGGCAAATGCTTTTTCTTGTATACAGAAAACCACGCGATAGTCGCGTGGTTCAGTGAAGGTTAACCGGTGAGGAAGACAAAAAAACTCCTGATATGGTAATATAGAGTTGTGACCTGCCAGTTACAACAAAAGCC
>JAZUOK010000153.1:0-5652 GCA_045604665.1 Eubacteriales bacterium
TGAAGGAAATGTCGGATGTGGATGTGGAAGATGTAAAGGAAGTGATTCCGAATTTCCACAATACCAAGAGCCGCTATCGGGATCTGGAGGATGCCATTGCAAAGGATCCCAAGGGCCGTGTGAAACAAGTATTGCCGGAGATTGAATTTGTCCGTAAGCGTGCGGATAAATATGGTCTCATCAGCGATGCACTGGAAAGCGGAAAGATACCCACCCGTATTTGCCATAATGACTGCAATCTGAATAACATCCTGTTTGACAATAAGACCCATCTGCCTGTGGCAATTATCGATTTGGATACGGTAATGCCATCTTCCCCGCTGTATGACTATGGCGACAGTATGCGCATTGGTACCAACACTGCAACGGATGATGAAAAGGATCTCAGTAAGGTTTCCTGTGATTTGGATCTCTATGAGCGTTATGCCAGAGGATATCTGGAAGCCTGCGGTGATGTGCTGACAAAGGAGGAGTTGGAGCTTCTGCCCTATGCTTCCCTGATCATTACTTCCGAGGACGGCATCCGGTTCCTGATGGATCATATCAACGGCGATACTTACTACAACATTTATTATCCCGGACAGAATCTCGACCGTGCCCGTACACAGCTGAAGCTTCTTGAGGATATGGAAAAGAAATTACCGGAAATCAAAAATATTTTGTCCAAGATCTACTTGGATCTGGGACTTCATGCTGAAATTAAATAAGTAGAGAGGTCAGTTATGAAACCGATCAGAGCAATTGTTCCTGCAGCAGGGAGAGGAAAAAGACTTCAGAAGATCAGCGGTGATACCCCGAAGGCGATGTTTTGTGTAGGGGGCATTCCTATGATCGACATTGTTCTTGATAACATTGATTTTATTAAGAAAGAAGACACTTATATCGTTGTCGGTTACGGCAAAGAGAAGATCATTGAGCACTTTGGTGATGCACTTACCTATGTAGAACAAAAAGAACAGCTTGGAACCGGACACGCGGTAATGGAATGTGCTCCTCATTTTGAAAATTTTGAAGGCAATGTCCTCATCACTTTTGGCGATATGCCTCTTTTCCGCAAAGAAGAGCTGGAAAAAATGTGCCGCCAGCATGAGCAAAACGGCGCAGATTGTACCTTGATGACTGCGGAAAACGAAGGTCTTACCATGTGGGCAAGAGTGGTTCGCGATGAAAAAGGTGCGTTTGCTGCGATTGTAGAAGGAAAAGACTGCACCCCTGAACAGGTGAAGATCAAAGAACTGTTTTCGGGTGTTATGGTATTTAACAGCAAATCTCTTTTCCATATTCTCCCTCAGGTTGGCTGTGCCAATGCTCAAAATGAGTATTATGTTACGGAAGTGCCCGAGCTTATGGTGAAAAAGGGAATGAAGGTTGAGACCTACTTCACCTCCGACGGCGATGACCTGCGTGGGATCAATACCCCCGAAGACCTTGAAATTTGCGAAAGCATCCTCCGCAAGAGAGGCGTTTTGGCATAAAGAAAAAAATAAAAAGCTCTGCCATTTGGCAGAGCTTTTTTATATGCTTTTAAGTGACGGAATGGAACCATTTTCCCGAAAGGGTGTATCGAATACAAAGGGCTGCTTTTGGAATGTCTTCCGAAAGAAGCATGACAAGGTAAACCAAAAGAAAGGGCTTTTGGAGAACAATTCCCAAAAGAAAGGTTAGAGGGAGCGAGATACACCATAAAAAGGCAATGTCATAAACAACACCTTTTTTGGTGTCTCCGCCGGGACGAAAGATTCCGATGATCGAAACATAGGGGATATTTCTCAGTGGCATTTCCATGCCGTATATGAAAAGCAGCCACATTGCGGAAAGGGTTGCTTCTTTTGAAATTGCAAAAAGTGATAGAATGGGAGCACGGAACAGAATGATCACTCCTCCGATGACAATGCTGATGAGGGGAACCAAAAGGGTAAATCTTTTTGCATAAATCTGAGCTATATCCTTATCACCTTTGCCGATGCTTTTTCCGATCATAACTGCACATGCATTACAAAGGCCGATAATCAGAACAAAAGCGATGTTTTCGACGGTTCTTGCAATGGTGAGGGCTGCAATATTGGATTCTCCCATTCTGCCGAATACCATGTTGGTACCGGCAACGCCCAGGGACCACATTGCTTCATTGAAAAAGACAGGGAGAGAGATGGTAAAATATTTTCGGATAAATCCTTCGGGGAAGGAGAACATTTCTTTGAGGGAACAGCGGAGAATGTAGTTTTTACAGAGTGAGACTGTCAAAATGAAGAGTGGGTTTACAAAAGCGGCGATGACCGTTGCAATGGCGGCACCGCGGATCCCGAGCTTTGGAAATCCCCATAAACCAAAAATCAGCGCTGCATTTAATATAATATTGACAAATACGGAAATCAGATTGGATAAAACGGGCAGTTTTACCTGCTCTGTGGAACGAAGCATTGTGCAAAAGCCAAGATTGATAGCAATGCCGATATAAGAAAAAGCGGCAATTCGTAGGTACTCAGATCCGAGGGAGATGATCTCGGCAGAATTGGTATAGAATCCAAGAACAACTTCCGGAAAAATGGAAATGAGAACCGAGGCAAGGGTGGAGATCAGCGTACAGCAGATCATAACAAGTCCATAAGTCCTGTGAATACCGTCAATATCCTTTTTTCCCCAGTACTGAGCGCCGAATACGGTTCCACCTGCAGTTACACCGAACAGGGAAACATTGATCAGCTGTGCGACCTGAGCGGAAACACCGACTGCGCCAACGGCAATATCACCCAAACGGCCGATCATTAAATTGTCCACGATCGCCAAGGAGCTGGAAAGCAGGTTTTGCAGTGCAATGGGAATTGCAAGGGCAAAGATCGTTTTCCAAAACCCCCGATCCTTTATCATATCTCTAATCAATTTCTCACCTCAAAAATAAGGAGCAGATCAAAAATCCACTCCGATTTCTCTCATCATCTTATTTACCGTTTTAGTATAGCTATTTTTCATTTGACTGTCAAGAAGATTTGAGGGTTCTTTTCTTTTCAGATGTGTTTACATAATTGTTTTTTCGTGGTATAATACTTGTAATGTGGATTTTTATGCGAAGAGAGGAGGAATCAAGTTGGATCGCTTCGAATTGATCGCTGATTACAAGCCGACCGGAGATCAGCCCCAGGCGATAGATGCCCTTGTAAAAGGTCTTGATATCGGCCATAAAGAGCAAACCCTTTTGGGTGTTACAGGCTCCGGTAAAACCTTTACCATGGCTAATATCATTGCCAAGGCTAACCGTCCGACCCTCGTTCTCGCTCATAATAAAACCCTTGCTGCTCAGCTTTGCAGTGAATTTCGCGAGTTTTTCCCCAATAACGCGGTGGAGTATTTTGTTTCCTACTACGATTATTATCAGCCCGAGGCATATATACCCGGGAAGGATGTTTACATTGAAAAAGACTCTGCCATCAATGAAGAAATCGATAAGCTCCGCCATAGCGCTACCTCTGCTCTTTTTGAAAGAAGAGATGTGATTATCGTTTCTTCCGTTTCCTGTATTTATACCCTTGGTGACCCGGCGGAGTATTCGTCTATGACTGTTTCGCTTCGTCCAGGAATGCTTCTTTCTCGCGACGATCTTTTGCGTAGGCTTGTGGATATTCAGTATGAGCGCAATGACATCAATTTTGTCAGAAACAAATTCCGCGTACGCGGTGATGTAGTAGATATTTTTCCGGCAGGGAACAGTGAGACCGCTATTCGCGTGGAATTTTTCGGCGACGAGATCGATCGCATTGTAGAGTTTCACGCTTTAACGGGTACGACCATTGCTACTTTAAATCATATTGTTATTTATCCTGCCAGCCACTATACCACAAGTGTGGAAAAAAGAGAAAAAGCGATCCGTGAGATCGAAGCCGAGCTTGCAGAGAGAGTAAAGTTTTTTGAAGCAAAGGGAAGAGTTCTGGAAGCACAAAGGCTTCGTGACCGTGTCAACTACGATATGGAAATGGTTCGCGAGATCGGTTATTGCAGCGGTATTGAGAACTATTCCCGTGTTTTTGCTGGAAATCCCCCCGGAAGCACGCCTTTTACGCTGCTTGACTATTTTCCCGATGATTTTCTTTTGATGATCGATGAATCTCATGTTACCATTCCTCAGGTAAGAGCAATGAGCGCAGGGGACCGTGCAAGAAAAGAAAATCTTGTGGAATACGGGTTTCGCTTGCCATCTGCTTTTGACAACAGACCGCTTCGGTTTGACGAATTTGAAGAGAAGATCGGTCAAACCATTTATGTAAGTGCAACTCCTGCGGAATTTGAGCTTGAAAGATCACAGCAGGTGGTAGAACAGATCATTCGTCCCACGGGACTGCTTGATCCTTTGTGCGAAGTGAGAAAGACCGCGGATCAGGTGGACGATCTGATCGGAGAAATTTTAAAGCGTGTTGAGAAAAAAGAAAGAGTTCTGGTTGTCACGCTGACGAAAAAGATGGCGGAAGATCTGACAGAATACTTGGCGGAAAAAGGCATTCGCGTTCGCTTTATGCACCACAATGTGGAAACCATGGAGAGGGTAGAGCTTCTGAAGGATCTGCGCCGTGGCGAATTTGATGTTTTGGTGGGAATCAACCTTTTGCGAGAAGGACTTGACTTGCCTGAGGTTTCTTTGATCGCTATTTTAGATGCGGATAAAGAAGGCTTTCTCCGAAGCCGCCGCAGTTTGATTCAGATCATCGGCAGAGCGGCGCGCCATGTGGAAGGCAAGGTTATTTTGTATGCCGATACCGTTACCGATTCCATGAAATTGGCAATGGACGAAACGGCGCGAAGAAGAACCCTTCAGGAAGCCTATAACAAAGAGCACGGCATCATCCCTCGCGGCATTGTGAAAAAGGTACAGTCTTTGCCTTCTGTTACGGAAAAGCCCGAGAAGAGCACCAAGAAGAAAAAAGAAAAAATGTCCGCCGGAGAAAAGAGTCGTCTTTTGGAAAAATTGCGGTTTGAGATGATGGCTGCCGCCAAGCGGCTCGACTTTGAAACTGCTGCTGTTTTGCGCGACCGCATGCGTGAATTGCAAGGCGAAAAATAATCGAAGAAGGAATTTATTGTGGCAAAAGAAAACATTGTAATTAAAGGAGCAAGAGTGCATAACCTGAAAAATGTATCTCTTACCATTCCGAGAGATAAGCTGGTCGTTTTCACCGGCCTTTCCGGAAGCGGAAAGTCCTCTCTTGCTTTTGATACGATTTTTGCAGAAGGGAACAGAAGATTTGTTGAATCCCTTTCCTCCTATGCAAGAATGTTTTTGGGTCAAGTGGATAAGCCCGATGTGGATAGCATTGAAGGTCTTTCACCTTCGATTTCCATTGACCAAAAAACAACCAATAAAAACCCCCGTTCCACCGTGGGAACCGTTACGGAGATCTATGACTATCTCCGCCTTTTGTATGCAAGAGTGGGTATTCCTCACTGTCCTGTTTGCGGCAAAGAGATCAGAGCACAGTCCATTGACCAAATTATCGATCAGATCATGGCACTGCCCGAAGGAACCCGTTTTCAGGTTCTTTCACCCGTTGTTAAAGGCAAAAAAGGAATGCACGAAAAGGTCTTTGATCAGGCAAGAGAAGGAGGGTTTGTTCGAGTAAAGGTAGACGGATATGTCTATGACCTGGAAGAAGTTCCGTCCCTTGA
>JAZUOK010000154.1:0-6707 GCA_045604665.1 Eubacteriales bacterium
CGATATAAGCAATGATCAGCGGTATTCTTCAATGAAAAACAATGTGGAAGAATTAAAGAGTTTTATGCACACAATTTCTATGATAAAATGATTTTTGGTATTCGTTTTTTTCTAAAAAATCAAGTCTAAATTTTGGTTTAGGCTTGCTTTTTCATATTCTTACTCGTCCTTAGCTTCCTTTTCACTAAAACCGATATTCGCTCTGTTTGCCAGTACGGTTGAGTTGACGCTGGAAATGCCGATAGAATTATCGTCCATGATTAGCATAGAACGAGTTTCCTTGGCAGATGTACTGTCACACACTTCCTTATCGGTTCTCGTCATACCGTGCTTGGCAAGCTCGCGGCGTACCTTTTCGGCATCGGCACCAACGATGAATTTGATCTTGTCGGCGTTTACAAACGCCTTGTTACCAATATTGATGAACATACCTTATTCCTCCTTTCCTTTCTTTTTGAAGCAGCAAACGGGCTCGTCGGACGTCATATCGTAATAGTAGGTTGTCTGCCCCTTTGCAAAATCCGTTAAGCTATACAGATAAACCTTCACGCCGGATGAAGCAAGGACGTACCTACCCCTGGTTTTGATCCATTTTTCCACCTGATCCTTTAATTTGTTCGTTACCTTATCTCTGTTCTGCCCGATAATAATAACGTTTCGAAAAGCGACCAATTTGTTACACTTGGCGTTGAAGTCCGCCTGGTTGTGGTTGCCACACTCCACTTCAAAGCAATTACGACCACCGTCAAAATATCCAATCACGTCAGGGATGATGGCGCTGCCATCAGAAAGCGGTATCCGATTTTTCTTTCGATTGGTGGAGACCTCTTTATAGACACCTTTTTTCGTCAGGATCGTTGCCGCGTCCTTGACCATATAGCCGTGCAGCAGGCTTGAGTGTTCTTGCGTAAGGATTTCGTGCTCTTGCGTTGGAGGTTCTTTCCGAAAACAATCTCTGTAAATCCGTTTACCCAACGGGGTAAGCTTCAATATATTGAAATTCCGATAGCCGGTATACATTTTCTCCGCATCGTAAAAGCCGATCTTTATCAAGGTTTTTACGGCACGCCAGGCAGTGTCCTCACTCTTGCATGGCCCGTCTTTTTCAATGAGCGCACTAATAAATACTTCCTTTGCATCCTTTTCCTCGGATACACCGCTGGCTCCGATACACTCAAAAGCAAACCATTCTAAAGGACTTAGCCTTTTCACAATATCCCTTAAATGCGACATATGCACGTCACTCTTGTCAGAAAACATTTTATCGAAATTATTGTTGTACATTTTTACTCCTCTCTTTCTTTATACGTCATCTTCGCTGTAGTCTTCGTCCCACCAGCTTGTGTCTTCATTGGTGACGAAAATGGATGTGTTTTTGTTGGCAGCCGAAGTGGGCTGTGCGGGCGTATAATTTTCGTCACGAGAAGGATTCGCTACTGCTGCCATAGGCGTCTCGATGATGCCGAAAACAGATTCGAATGCAGTTTGGATGATCCTGCCGCAGTCCAAATATCTCAGATTCGCATCCCCCTGATTTTCGTCCACGGATTTGTAGCAAGCAAGAATTTCGTCACGAAGGGCGCGGTACGCTTTGTCGTTGGCTTCGCAGAGCTTGCTGTATTTGTTGGGCACGCCGGCATACTCCACTTCCTTTGCCTCCATTTTCGTGACGAAATTTCTCAAAACGTCGATCAGTATCCCGCCGTGAATGCCGATGGGTGCAGGCGGCAGTTCCTTGTTTTTGCGTATGTGCTTGCGGATGATCTTGACCAAAGTGGATTTAATTTCGCCCTTTGGAATTTTCGCTACGAGGCTCAGAGCCGCCCTGTCGCGGATAACTAAGTTGCAGCTTAAATGCTCGTCCTCTTTTGCGGACGAAAATTCATGTGGGATCTTCCTGATCTTGCCTCGGCTTTCGGAGGACAAGATTTCGTTCACGGTATGGTTGATCGTGCGTGACGGCAGCGACTGCATCCACCCGATCACATCGGCTGCTTCTGCGCCAAGTTCAATATGAAGAATTCTATTTTGCTTCATTTTTAGCTTCCTTTCTTGGTTGAGTTTGTTAAAGTTTCGAGCATTGCGTTGAATGCCCAGCGGTATTCTCTTTGCACCCGTTCGTTTTTATCGCGGCGGCCGTCCAGCGTCTCACCTTTTTCGGATATACGATGGAAAGCTTCGTCAAACGCTGCCGCAATTTCTGCTGACGAGAATCTTTTTACGGACGAAATTTTCAAGTTCTTTCGGATGCACTTGCGGATCTCGATTTTGATACCGGTGGAGAAGTTGCCTTTTTTGCACCCGAACTTTTCGCAAAATCTCTCCGCCAGCTTTTGCGGCATCGAGATTTTTGCATCCTCTTTTTCGTCCAGAGGTTCAATTGCAAAATTCATCGGGATGTCGGCAACCCGATCTCTTATGGCAGCATTCATAATCTGCACCACGGTTTTACTCCACTCGCCTTTGGGCAGAGACTTTTTGAATGCGGCAATATCCGCATCCTTTTTGGTTAATACAATATGAAGTTTCATTGTATGTACCTCTCTTTCTTTTTTAGTAATATAGTTGTTTTTGTTTGTGCTTCAAGAAAACTTACTTTTGCCGACCTTTTTAAGTTTCTTTTTGGCGCATATAATTTATGAGAATATTTGGCCTCGTTTCAAGAAAACAATATTTGAGTGCATTATTTTTGTTTTCAAGCCGCCGCTATATAGAAATTTCTTGTGAAATTTCTATATATAATTTGGGAGAGGTATTTATCGAGTTTCAAGAAAACAATAACGGTCTGCACTTTTTTACGCAGACCGCTCACTTTTATGGGAATAAATTTTAAATGATTGTCATTTGAAAATGCCGTCCCTTTCATTTTTAAATGATAGATGACTTTCATTTCGAAATGAGACTCATAGATTTATTTCGGATTTATTTTAGATTAATTTTAGGCAAAACTGTCGTTTTGAAATGACTTCGCACTGTCATTTTGAGATGACCGATTTTCTTTTCGATATGATAAGATGACTGACATTTCGATTTGATTATTACCTTTCGTATTGATATGATGAGAGGACTTTCCTTTCGACAAGGATTAGATTTTTTACCCTCTGTTTCATATCAAAAAGACAGTCATTTTTCTTGTCATAAAAGAATGAGAGCATGACGCCCACATCATATCGAAGGGAAAGTCATAGGAAAAGTGAGCGCCATTTTTTGCTCGCGGAAAAGAAAGAAAATATCGATAAGACAGTTACCGCAAAAAACTTTCAAACTCTTATCATTTCAAAAGGAGTGTCATTTTTATAGATATTTATTGATGTTGCGTTTTAAAACGAAAATCATAGAAAATATAGATTTTAATGCGATTCATTCCATTTTTCATAGGCATTGAGCCTTTTACTATACATTTAGAAACGTATTGTATTGATAAATCAATAATTACCCTATAAGGGGGAGCAGATTTCTGCGAAATGGAAATTTGCCATTTTAATATCCCAAGATTTATTCTTTTGGGGACATATCTTGTCACATCGATGAAACCGCAAGCAGTCCCATCGGTTATTACATTATTTGAATAACTTATGGGGACATCCCTTATCCCATAAGCAAAATACGGTTTTGTATGGGATACAACTCTGTAGGGACATCCTTCGTTACATAAACGCGCCACCGGACAAGGTTCATGCTTTGTTACATCAACAATCTGTTAAATGGGATGTCGTTGATTTGTAACAGCCCTATATAGCGGGGACATCGGTTGTTACAAAAAATACTGATTTAATAGGGATACGATTTGATACAACTAAAACGAAAAATCGAACGAATTTTAAAAGTTGTCATTGCGTGTCAGTACCTTTGCAAGATATACTCCGAAAAAAGATCCGTTGACAACAAAATCACGGAAAAGTATAATGAGGAGTGAAATGAATGCAAACAGATGTTTTTCGATCGTTTTTGGTGGAAAATGCAGATTACTGTGGAAAAATTGAGTTACCAAATTTGAAAACCAGTGACGAGCTTCCGAACAAAGTCATAACGTTTTCAAAAGCAATGGCAAAAGGGTGTAGGGATTATGATGCTTGGGTGGTTTTTTATGAAGACGATGAGCGCTTCGAGCGTTTGTGGCATAATCCCAAAGCCTATCTTGCGAGACTAAAGAAATTCAGGGGAATCATTTCTCCTGACTTTAGTCTTTATCGCAATATGCCGCTTGTGATGCAAGAGTGGAATACTTATCGGGGAAGAGCTCTTGCTCATTGGCTTCAGAGGAATGGCGTTGAGGTGATCCCCAACGTGCGATTTTCCGATCATCGCAGTTTTGAATTCTGCTTTGACGGAATAGAGAAAAATAAAACGGTTGCCCTTGGCACTCACGGCTGCTTGAAACGGAAAGAAGACAAGCTTTTCTTTCAAATGGGATTGGCAAGCCTTGTGAAGACGCTTTCTCCTAAAAATATCATTGTGTACGGTGCTGCGCCGGAAAGTATTTTTGCTCCCTGCAGAAACCGAGGAATCAACGTTATCTCCTTTGAGAGTGAGTTTTCCAAATCCCGAAAGCGAGGAAACGCTTAATGGGTGGCGGTGCAGGAGGAAGTTTTGGAAATACTCGTGGGGCTTCTCCTAAAGCCGTGTTGGATGCAATCAGCAATGTTTTAACGGCCGCATCTCTTATCCCGGGAGTAGATACCTTTGCTGATCTTGCTGCGATTCCGGTGGATCTGCTTCGAGGAGACTATGTTTCGGCCGGACTTGATCTTGTTGGTGCAATTCCCTTTATCGGGGAGATCGCAGATGGCGCAAAGACTGCGAATCGAGTTGTGGATGCGGCAAGAACCTTTGACAAAGCTTCGGATTCTGCCAAAGCATTAAAAAAAGCAAAAAAAGTAACCAGCGTATCCGACAATGCACGAAGTGTTGCAAAAAAATATAATTTGAGCAAAACAGGCTATTTTGGAACAAAGGGAAAAAATACAAGAGTTTTTAAAAGTTCTGACCCGATCAAATCCTCTGCCGATTTTTATGATAGGATTAGTAAAGGAGGGACACAGAGATTTCTACCTAATGGAAAAGGCGTTCAAACAAAATTTTCGGATGATTCAAGTGTTATATATAGAGTAGTGACGAAGACACCGAACAGCCCTGCGGTAGAAATAACTGTTAAGGTTCCCGGGAAGATCAAACCGCAAAAGATTCACTTTATCAAGGAGTAGAAGAATGATAAAAGCAATATTAACAGGGGAAATGAAAAAAAGTTTGCGTGAGCTGATTGGGAAGAACTTTGTTTCCTACGAATGCGGGAAGACTTTTAATACGGCTTATGGAAATTTAAGAATAAACACTTCCGGAGTATCGATTGAGATCACAAATCTTGAGAAAGAAATGCCGTTTTTTGATGGAACGGAAGAAGTTGCGGTTTTACAATGTGAAAAGATAGGCTCCAACAAACCTTTTCAGCCATATTGCATTGAACCCTTCCAAATCTACGAAGTAGGAGAAATCATAAAAAGCATTGAGATTATTAAAGACAAAATCAATGTAAACAATGGTGAATATGAGATTGCTTTTGATAGAGCCATTGTAATTCGAATGGAAAAAGGAATTTTGATGTTCTCAAGAGGGATTTGGTTTTCGGAAGAAATCGCCATTTCGGAAAATGATCAATATGATACTCTGTTTCCGATAGAAGAAGTGGTAGATGCTTGGTCAAATGAAGGAGAGTATATGGTACGAGTGGAAAGGTTTATTGAAACACTATGATCTATATTACAGGAGATACGCATATTCCGGTGGATATTACAAAACTTTCCTCGAAGCGTTTTCCTCAGCAAAAAGAAATGACATCGGAAGATTATCTGATTATTTGCGGAGATTTTGGCGGTGTTTGGTGTGGAGATCATGAGGAACTTTACTGGAGAAAGTGGTTGGAAAAGAAAAACTTTACCACTTTGTTTGTGGACGGTAACCACGAGAACTTTGGTCTTTTGAATGAGTATCCAATTGTTTCATTCTTTGGTGGCAAGGCGCACAAGATCAGCGATAAAATCTTTCACTTGATGCGTGGGGAAATATATGAAATAGAAGGAAAGAAAATTTTCACCTTTTGCGGCGCCTCCTCTCACGATAAGGATGTTAGAACAGAGGGAAAGAACTGGTGGAAGGAAGAGATTCCAAGTAAGGAAGAAATGAATTCTGCGCTTCAAAATCTTGATAATGCGGAATGGAACGTGGATTTTGTGATCACGCACTCCGCACCGACCAAAATACAACGAGAATTTGCACCCGACTATGAAGAGAATGTTTTGACCGATTTTCTCCAAAGTGTCAAAGAAAAACTTTCTTATGAAAAATGGTTTTTCGGACATTATCACAAAGATCTTGATGTTGACGAAAAAGATCATGCGATCTTTTTATCTGTCATTCGAATTTAATTTCAAAAAGTCTCTGACAATTCTTGTTGGAGACTTTTCTTTCGTTTTCCTATATAAAAAAGATAGCATATCTATTTTAGAAAAGGTAAAAAAGGACGCTAAAAATCGGTATTCGTTTTGCTAGGGTAGGTGATATAACTTATCAAAAAATAACGAGCAAACGATTCCTTGTCATATCCAATAAAACCAATATTGCTAAAATTGTACTGATAAAATGAAAATAATTGTTCAAAGAGATATACTGTTTGAAAAACTTGTGATAGTGAATAAAGATGTTTTTTTGGG
>JAZUOK010000155.1:0-6512 GCA_045604665.1 Eubacteriales bacterium
TGCCAAGCACGACTACCCGGCATAAGCATAATTGGCTGGTCTTTTCTTTAAAAGAGGCGAATTGTATCCTGGAGGGGGAAAGAGTTTGGTCCTGCGCATGCGGCAAGACCAAAAGTGAAAAAATAGAAAGAACACCCCATGAATTTTTAGGGGCTACCTGTAAAGAGCCCGGTACCTGCAAACGGTGTGGAGCAAAAGGGGAAACATTAAAACACAGCTACTCGGGAAATACTTGTGTTCTTTGCAAAAATGTGATCAAATCTCCCGTTTTTGTATTGGGCAAGGAATTAAATTTTGATGAAACGGCTGAAAGCATTATTCTAAAGCTGGGGGCTCCCAGTGAGATCCTTTTGGAAGGAGAACTGAAAAGCCTCCTTTATTATCGTGACTATTCTCGATTCACCCTGATTCAAACCGACCGTGTGGGACTTTGGGGCGTATTCACCTTCGATCCCGATGCTTTTTTTCAGATCGGCGGTCAGCTGATCAGTCTTTCTTCTTTTTCTGGAAAAAAGGATTCGGAGTCGGAAGCAGATGTTTTGTCTGCGGATTCTTGCCGTATTTACGGCTTTCGGGATCGCCTTGACAAAGGTGACCTTTATGCCCTTTGGATGCGCTATGAAGAGTGTAAGTACGATTTTATGCAGGATTCGGATGTTTCAAAAAATTACGATTCCCAGTCTCGGATTTCTTACCACTATGTAAATGCCTTAAGGTCCAAAAAAGGACTTCATCCCCTTTTGTGGTCGCCTGAGGCGGCGAATGTATCTTTCCTCTATTCGGAAAAAATGGCAAAGGAAAACTTCTTTTATCACGACGGCCTTTATGGGGAAAGACTAAATCAAGCAGGTATTGTCTGGCGTAGCTGCGGAGAGAATATTTCTCAAGGGTATGTCAATTCCTTTTTTGTATGTGATGCTTATTATAACTGCATCGATCATCGGAATAATATTTTAAATCCTTCATTTACCCATGTGGGAATGGGATACTTTTTAAAGACCGATGTATATGGTCCGCTGGCAGTGATGGGCACACAAACCTTCTACAGTTAAAAAAACGACTCAAAGAGTCGTTTTTTTATTTGCTATCTTTTTCAATGATTTTGACGGATTTTGGCTGAATGGCTGCCTCCAGGTAAACGATTTCTTTGATCTGTGCAACCTCTCCGGGTGTAAGGCCGTCGGAGGAAACAACAATATTTGCATTTTCATCGTTGATAATGGCAACGCATTCGGCAAAGCCCTTCGCCTTTACAAGGTTTTCAATGTCGATTTCCCAGCTGGTTTCGTTGGCAATACGCTCCATTTGGGTGAAAGCATCGGTTTTTGCGCTTTCGCTGGCCTCTTCATCCTCGGTAATGCTCACGAGAACCTCCAGTGCCTCGCCTCTTGCCCGTTCTCTGTCAATGATCGCACTTGCAAAATAGCTTTCGGCCGAAACCTCTTCCTGTGCCTCCTCTTCGGGATTGACCACTTCTTTCGTTGGAGTGATCCCGTAGCGAATGTTAAGATAACCTGCTACCGCAACGATGACAAGGCAACCGGCGATCAAAGCGTTTTTGGCATTGATCCCTTTCCATGGGAAGGGCTTGGCTTTTGCCATCATTTTTTCCACCCACTTGGGCATTTTGAGAAAAGAATCGTCATAGGCTTCTCCTTGAAATTCGGTGAGAGCCACTTCTTCCTTTTCCAAGGTTTCTTCTGCCGGTGTTTCCAGCTTGATTTTTTTCAGTTTTTTCATCTTATTCTCCTCACTGTGTTACAAAGATTTTATTTTGTGTAAGATCCAGCGTTCCTGCCACAAGTCGAAGGATCTTTTCACGAATAAGAGCATTATCGGCTCCGTGACAGACCACGCTCACCCCCTTTATTTTCGGTGCGCCTGTCTCTACAAGAATAGGAGTGGAAGTGCCGTTTTCCTCTTTCATCAGAAAGGTACTGATATCGTTTCCGTTTTGTACTTGTTCTTCCTGAAGAAAGGTGTATCTTTTTCCACTCTCCAGAGTGATCATTACATTCACATCGGAAACCCCATCGATCTTTTCAATGATACTTCCGAGCCTTTCCTCCAGACGCAAAATGTAGTTTTCTTCATCAAAATCTTCCGGGTCTGTTTTCACTTCTTTATTGGAATGATATTCTGCAAAAAACAGAAAAATGACTCCAAGAGACAAAAGAATAACCAGCAAGGGCATGTTTTTTTTCATATTTTTCAATTCCATTTTTATCCTCATTTCATTTTGCTTTCAATTCCGTAATTTCTTTCGATCCATTCTGCGATTTTTTGTGAGGTTTCAGGATCCTTACTTGTCACCTTGATAAATACAGGTGTTTTCGTTTCATCGGTGTGGATCTCAAATTCAGCTTCGCTTTTCGGGAAAACTTCTTTTATATTTTCGTGCATTTTTTCAGCAAAGCGTTTCAGCATTAAAACATTTACATCCTCTGTTTTTACATCCGCAAGAAAAACAGATACCTTTTCCGAAAGTGTATCTTTGTTTTTGAAAATGGGTAAAAGAGGAGAAAAGACCGAAAGAATCAAGATCATCGCAAGTAAAAAGCGCAGCGGTCCGTAAAGTGGAGAGTCCTCTCCCTTTGGTAAAAGGGATTTGGAAACGGTTTTGAAAATGCATAAAAAAATCAGTGTAATGATCCATGCCTTCATATTAAAAACTTCCTCTGTGATTCAAAAATATGGTGATATAGAAGATAAGATAGCATCCTTCCGAGATCATCAGCGCCATCAAAAGATCAAAAAGGGAAGAGAGCGATACAAGCAGCGTTTTACATTTGGTCTCTCCCAAAATCTCTCCTACCGTACCTGCAAAGGATAAGAAGATCTTTTGCACCACAAGGGTCAGAATGGGTCTTAGGATAATGTAAAATAAAACGATCAGGCAAAGAACACCGCATTCACTTTTGATCACCCCAAAGGATGCAGACAGCGTTTTTGCGTTTTCCCCCACCAGAGAGCCTACCACAGGAATAAAATTGCCTGCAGCAAAGCGTACCGATCGCATGGCAAGAGAATCGGCGGAGGTCGCTAACACATTTTGCAGAGAAAGGGTAGCGCTCACAAGAGTGAAAAATAAAACACAAAGAACCTTTACGGTTTTCTTGATAAAAGAAATGAGGCCGCCAAGTCCCAAGTCCGAGGCACCGTCTACCATGGAAAAGCAAAAAAGAGTGTTTAAAAGGGGCGTAAGGTAGGTGGAAGCGAAGGTGTTTACCATTCCAAGCACAAGGTTTATGTTTACCCCAAGGGTACTTGCGGCACTTCCTCCGCCGGTCATCGCCAGTAAAACCGTTGTTACGGGAAGGGAAGCGATAAAAAAGGAATGGATGGAACGAAGGGTCAGGGTAACGGTTTCGATGCCTTCTCGTAATCCCGTATAGGCTGTGAGGGATATGGCAAGAAAAAAGATAAAGTCAAAAGCACTCTCCAATCCTTTCATTTGAAAGGATTTTTTTACATTCCGAAACAGCGCCGAGATCAAAAGCAGACCGCAAAGCGTGCAAAAAAGTTGAAATCCATCGGACAGCCCGATAGAAAAAGCTTTTATGACTTCATTGAGCACTGATTGAAAGAAATTTTTATGATTTCGGTTTTCAAAAAGATTGAAAATGCCTTCCTTTTCCACTTCATCGGGGATGGCCTCCCAAAGGGATTCTGTTTGTGAAAACTCTTCTATGTCATTTGTTTCCACGGCTTTTGCACTTAAGGAGAAGAGAATGACGAAAGAAAAAAGAAAGGTTAATATTTTTACCGTCCTGAATTTCAAGAGAGTATTTCTCCGATCAAATTTAATAAGTATTCCAGTATTGGAAGAGAAAGAAAAAGAAGTGCTCCTTTTCCGCAAAGCTCCAATTTTTCGGCAATCTTTTCTTCTCCCAGATCGCGGCAAAAGGAACAAGCCACCGAGGTTACAAGGCAGATCCCAAGTGCCTTGTAAAGAAGAGAAAACATCTCCGGGATCTTTGTCCCTGCACCAAAGGAAGCGATCTCCTTCAAAACAGGGGAGAGGAATTTCAAGAAAACAAAAAGAAAAACAACGCCGATCTCACACAGGATCAAGGGCTTGAATTTCGGGAAGGATTCTTCCGAAACCTTAACGAGGATCGCACCGAAAAGAGCGAAAAAGCAAATCGGCAGAAACGATGTCATATCCCGAAAGTGTTCCGCACTGTGGATATGAGATTTGCGATCTCGCCCACCAAAAGAAGTAGGACTATAATGATCCCCCCAAGGGTTACATATCCTGCCTGTTCGTCTTTTCCGCTGGATTTCAAAACCTGACAAAGGATGCTGGCAAGCAGTCCCACCCCTGCAATTTTTAGAAGCAAAGTAACATCCATCATTTTCTCCTATAGCATCAGAATGAAAATCCCGATTCCCACGGTAAGTCCTACCATTCGCGTGATTCGGATTTTGTTTTCCGTTTCTGTTTTTTCTTTTTCAAAATCTTTCCCAAGCGCTTCCGAAAGGTCAAAAAGCTCTCGTATCTGGCTTTCTTTCCCTTGGGTGCCGAAGTGCTCTGCACAGCTTTTTATCACTTCTTCCATCGGCAGGGAAAAACCAAAAGAGGGAAGATGTTGTTCTACGGCTCGAAAAAGAGCACCGCAAGGGGACCTTTCCACCTCTTCCCGAAGGCTTATAAGAAACCCCGACTTTTCCAAAGCCTTATTTTCAAAGGATTGAAAAATTTCTCTTTGATCTCGATTGAAATTTTCAATTTCAAATAAAATGTGCTGAATAAAAAGAGCAAAGCTTTTTCGCATATTCTGCTTTTGTCGCATTTCTTCCCCAAGGAAAAAGGAAAAAAGAACAGGCACTGCAGATAAAAATAAAAGCCCAAGTGTCTTCACGAAACCTTCTCCCACCGCAAAAAGCTTTTGTATTCTTTTCCTTCTTTTCTTTGTATGAAAACTGCCTTTTCAAACCTCCCTGAGCGAAAAAGCATTTCAAGATAGGGGATCTTTCTCGCTTCGGCAAGATCCTTTGCGTGGGCCGTTGCGATCACCCGGCACCCACCGCTGCAGGAGGACAAAAGCGCCTTTGCTTCTTCTTCGTTTCCGATCTCATCGCATAAAATCACCTGAGGTGTGAAAAGCCTGGTGGCCATTTCTACCCCTTCTTTTTTTTCATAACCGGAAAGCACATCGCAAAGTCCCATGTTTTCTGTAAATTTCTTTGGAAAGATCTCCCGTCTCTCATCTACCACTGCTACACGGATTGGCTCCGATAGTCCTTCTCCCTTGGAGAGCAGCGTTGCAAGAGAACGGATCAGCGTGGTTTTTCCATCACCGGGCTTCGATAAGATCAAAAAAGAAGAAAGCCCTTCCTCTGCGATTTTTTTCATAAGAGGTAAAGCGGCATAAGGGGCATTTCTTGGGATCCGCAGATTCATCCCATCGGGTTTTTCCGGCAGGAAATTTTTCGTGCTTCCTTTTGAGGTGCAAAGCCCCAAACGCCAGCCATCTTCATCTACGGCATAGCCTTCCTTTAAGGTATCAAAATATCGGTAAACACTCCCACCGCAAAAAGCGGAAAGGATCTGGGTCATCTCTTTTTCCGTGCAGCAGAGGGCACGGCTGAATTTGCAAGGCCTCCCTTTTTCATCAATGAGAATATTCCCGTCAAAGCTTGTCAGAGAAAGGGGGAGCCCTAAACGGAGCCTGATCTCGCAGATCCTGTCCCAACCCTCATAGCCTTCCAGAGCCTCTTTGATCCTTTTCGGAAAGTAGAGTAAATGCTTCTTGATATCGTCCATTTTCTTCTCCTTCTTCGTATGCTCCATTTTATGAAGCAAAAAAGAAAAAAAGACCGATTAAACATAAGCTCATAATTTTGAAAATAAAAAACACACCCGAATTTCGGGTGTGTTTTTATTCGATTCTTACGGGGGTAAAGCTGCGGTAGTCGGAGGAAACAAGGGTAAACCGAATGCCTTCCCACTCATCGTAAAGAGGCTTTGTTCCCCAATTGTGCAGGTGTCCGTAATATACTCTTTTGATATCAAATTCTTTTAAAACATCGAGAATGGGATTTTCTCGTTGGGCGGCGGTAATAATAGGGTAGTGAGAAAAGCAAATGATCTCAGGCTCGATTCCTGTTTCTTCCTTTTGGGTTTGGGCTAATTTCTTTCCTTTTTCCAAAGAAAGGCGGAAACGAAGGCTCTCTCTTCTTAAAACCTTTTCGTCCTGTTCTGTCATTTTATCCTCGCACATCCAGCCACGGGAGCCGCAAATGACCTTTCCTTCGGCAAGGGTGGCATCATTATGAAGAAATTGCAAGGTGGTAAAGTGCTTTTCTTCCAAAAAATTTTCCAGCTTATTCATAGAGGACCACCAGTAGTCGTGGTTGCCCTTCATCAAAATTTTTTTACCGGGAAGAGCTTCAATAAAGTCAAGATCTTTTTCAGCCTCCTCAAGACTCATTCCCCAAGAAATATCGCCCGGGATCACAACGGTATCCTCGGGATAGACCATATATTCCCAATATTCCTTTAATTT
>JAZUOK010000156.1:0-2313 GCA_045604665.1 Eubacteriales bacterium
GGCTATGCCCGAAAATGAAATACCACCCGCTATGCGGGTAGATTTTTATTTTTTATATTTTTCCCTGAGAAGGGAATAGGTGTAGATGATTTGCTTTTTGCCCCGTTTATAAATGGTCTCTTTTCTTACGGTATCATCAAAGAAACCGAATTTTTCAAGAAGCTTTTTACTTGCCAGATTGTCTCCCATAAATCTTGCGGAGATTTTTTCCAGACCAAGGGTGAAAAAGCCGTAATGCAATACCTTTTGCACCGCTTCCGCACCCAGTCCTTTTTTGTGAAAAGAAGGGGAGAGCACATAACCGATCTCGGCTCGAAGTTCCTTTTCGTATATTTCGGTAAAGCCGCAAGTGCCGATCATTTTTCCGCTTTCTTTTTCAACCAGCGCCCAGTCAAAAAAAGAAGCTTTTTGATATTGGACTTGCAAATAGCGAATATGGGCGAGGGTAAAATTTTTGGAGCCATGTGGCTCCCAAAGGAGAAATTTACTTGTTTCCGGATTGCGCGAATACTCGTACATATCGTCCAGATCTTTGGGGAGTATTTTCCTTAAAATCAGCCGATCGGTCTCAAGGGTCGGGATGTTGCAAAAGCTACGCCTGATCGGTCCTGTTACGGCAAAAAACATTACTTTATATAAAAGCGCAAAAGTGCGCTTTTATTTTTAAAGTGTATTTCATAATAACCTCCTAAAATGAGTTCATCTTGATTATATCGGGAACAAAAGAGAAATTCAAGTTTTTTTACAAAAGTATGGAAATTCTTTTGTTCCTGTTGTATAATAGAGTATCTTAAAAGGAGAAGTGTTTTATGCTGGGATATATTCGTTGCAGAAGGGAAGAAATGCTGGTAAAGCACCATGCTCTTTATCAGGCATTGTACTGTGGCTTGTGCAGCTCTGCAAAAAAGAATACAACATGCTTGCTTCTCCCTTTTTTGTCCTATGATTTCGTTTTTTTAGCTGCTCTTCGGCTTCTTGCAACAGGGGAAAAGCTTACTTTTGAAAAAAGAAAATGTTTTCTGCATCCCTTTGAGAAGAAAAAAATGCAGGTCTGTGATAATCAGGCTTTAAAATTTTCTTCTGCTGCCATGCTTTTTCTCACCTATGAAAAAATGCAGGATGACCTTTTGGATGGTGACCTTGGCTTTTGGAAAAAGGCTTTTCTTACTCTTTATGTGCCTTTTTTGAAACAAAAAGTGATGAAGCTTGTTAAGAAAGAAGAATCCTTTCTTGAAATTTACACTTTTCTTTCCGATTTAATGGAAAAAGGGCGTTTGCTTGAAGAAAAAGACGCAGAGCTTGATGAGATGTGTGCTTTTTTCGCGTCTTGTCTTTCCTTTCTGTTGTCTTTTGGTCTGGAAGGTGACAAAAAGCGTATCCTTTCGGCCATCGGAGAGAAGCTTGGCAGATTGTTATATACCATCGATGCCATTGATGACTTGGAAAAAGACGAAAAAAGCGGTGCTTTTAACCCAATTTTAAGAAGATACGGTTCTTTTGCTGAAGCGGAAAAAAACTTTGCAAAGCTTGATCTGGTGCTTTCTTTCTATATTCAGGAAATGAAGCTTGCTCTTGACCTTTTGGAAGGGGACAAGGATCTTTTCGCTCTTTGTGAGCATATTATCTGTCTTGGGATCCCAAGCAGTATTCAAAATATTTTGAAACCGAAAACGGAGATGAAAAATGAAAGACCCCTATAAAATTCTCGGCGTAGCACCCGGTGCAACGGACGATGAAATCAAAAAAGCCTACCGCGACCTTGCAAAAAAATATCATCCGGATAACTATGCCAATACGGAGTTTTCCGATATAGCCAACGAAAAAATGAAAGAGATCAACGAAGCCTACGACGAAATTCTTCATATGAGAGCTTCCGGTCAAAGCACCCATTCGCAAAGCAGCTCTGCAACGGTTCATTTTCCCCGTATTCGCGAGCTGATTTCTGCAGGAAGATTTAATGAAGCGGAAGTGATGCTGGACATGGAAAAAGACCGTCCTGCGGAGTGGTATTATCTCAAGGGCCTTTGCGCTATGTCAAGACACAATTATAACGATGCTTCCCGTCAGTTTGAAACCGCTTACCGCATGGAGCCGGGAAACAGTGAATACGGAACAATGTATCGCCGTTTTCAAGGTGCACAGCAGAATTTTGGTAGCTTTTCCCCCAATGGCCAGTATCGGGAATGCAGTACCTGTGATATTTGTAATGGTCTTATTTGTGCCGATTGCCTTTGTGAGTGCTGCGGCGGCGATCTGATCTCTTGTTGCTGACATGAAAAAAACGAGAATGCTTTGTATTTCCTCGCTCATGGC
>JAZUOK010000157.1:0-1721 GCA_045604665.1 Eubacteriales bacterium
ATGCTTTTTGGTTTAACAAAAATGCACCGTTTTGAATGCGGTTGCCGTATCTTCCGATGGTGCCGCCGATATAGAAGGTGCCCTTTTCATATTCTTCGGGAGTGTCGTATCCCAAGGTAACATCCTTGTTTTGATAGATGATTTTTTTAATTGTGGCACCGTAAGAGAGAAGCTCTACCTTCATTTGATCGTTTTCAATTGTGAATTGATCGTAAGGGCCGAATTTTGTTTGTTGAACCATTTTAAAATCTCCGAAAATTATTTTTTAATTATCTTATCACAGAAGAAAAATCTTTTCAAGTATGTGTTGAAATGGAATGCTTGTTTTGATATAATAAATTGAGGTGTAGTTATGGATTTTCAAGTAATCAGAAGTGTCAGAAGAACCTTGTCAGCAGAAATCAAAAAAGACGGTTCCATTCTTGTCAGAGCGCCGTTTTTTTGTTCTACCCGTCTGATAGATGCCTTTATAAAGAATAATGAAGAGAAAATCTTAAAGAAGCAAAAAGAAATGCTCTCTTTGCCAAAGCCTGCCGTGATCACAAAAGAAAAAAGGGAAGAAATGCGAAAATTTGCAAAGGAAAATATTCTCCCTCGCGTGGATGTGATCAGCAAAAGAACCGGACTTTCCTACGAAAGCGTAAGAATTACTTCTGCGCGCACGCGTTTTGGCAGCTGTAGCGGGAAAAACAGGATTTCTCTATCCTTGTTTCTTTCTTTGGCAGATGAAAAGGAAATTGATTATGTGATCTTGCATGAGCTTTGCCACACAAAAGAGCATAACCATTCGAAAAGGTTTTATCATCTTGTGGAAAGCTTTATGCCGGACTGGAAAGAAAGAGAAAATCGTTTGAAGGAAATTGTAATTCCCGAAGTTTTGGAATAGAAAAGGAATCATATGGCTTTTTTACCTATTTTTAAAGAAGAGATGCTTGCCCGTGGTTGGGATAGACCCGATATTGTTTTGGTAACGGGTGATGCCTATGTTGACCATCCCAGCTTTGGTACAGCGATCATATCTCGCGTTTTGGAATCAAAGGGGTATCGTGTTTGTATTGTTTCTCAGCCCCAATCAAAAGAGGATATTGCCATTTTCGGCAAGCCGAAGCTTGCTTTTTTTGTAAACGGCGGCAATATTGATCCAATGGTTGCTCATTATACCGTTGCAAAAAAGAAGAGGACTACAGATCTGTATACGGCCGGTGGCGAAATGGGAAGAAGGCCCGATCGCGCTACTGCCACTTATTGCAAGTATATTAGAGAGGTTTTTGGCGAAATTCCCATTGCGATCGGCGGCCTCGAAGCCTCTTTGCGCAGGTTTTCTCACTATGACTACTGGGATAATTCTGTTCATCCTTCCATTCTTCTTGAAAGCGGTGCTGATATTTTAATGTACGGAATGGGTGAAAAACAAGTTGTAGAAATTGCAAATCGCCTTCAAAGCGGTGAAAAAATTTCCCAGATCACGAACATAAAGGGCACTTGCGTTTTGGTTTCCGCTCTTCCTGAGAATGAGGATATTGCTCTTTGTCCTTCTTTGGCAGAAGTAAAGCCGCAAACCGAAGAGGGCTTTCGCAACTATGCTATTTCTTGCAGGATACAGCAAGAAGAGCACGATTATATCAGGGGAAGGGTAGTTGCACAAAAGCAAAAAGATACTTATCTTTTGCAAAATAAGCCCATGCCGCCTCTTTCTCAAAGTGAACTTGATGAGGTTTATG
>JAZUOK010000158.1:0-1612 GCA_045604665.1 Eubacteriales bacterium
CACCGAGGCAGGTGAAGAAAAAGGATTCACCCCTGCAGACACCTTTATATACAATCCTACAAAGCGCGAAAAATGCATCGTTTTCTCCGATTCCCGCGAGGAAACGGAATACATTACCGCCACCCTTCGCCAGCTTGCGAAAAAAAGGGGCGAAGAAGACCGTTTTTACATTCACCACGGAAACCTTTCCGCCGCGATTCGCGAAGAAGCGGAAGAGGGTCTTCGGTCCGATGAAAAAAGCATCACCGCTTGTGCTACCGTTACTTTAGAGCTGGGGATCGATATCGGGAGATTAAAAAGGATCATTAACCAAGGCGCACCGAACTCCGTTTCCGGATTTTTACAAAGGCTTGGCAGAAGCGGCCGAAGAGGTGCTCCGCCCGAAATGATCATGGTGTTTCGAGAGGACGAAACCTTGCCAAATGCCCCCCTCTACCAGCTGATCCCTTGGGAGCTTCTGCAAGGAATTGCGATCATTGAGCTTTACAGAAAAGAAAGATGGATCGAGCCTGCAGGTGATAAAAAGCTCCCTGCGAGCCTGATTTTTCATCAAACGCTCTCCATCCTTGCCTCAAAAGGCAGCCTTACCGCACAAAGACTTGCAAAGGAAGTCCTCTCCCTATCCCCTTTTTCAAATTTCAGCAAAGAGCAATATCGAGAGCTTCTGATCCACATGCTCAAAGAAGAATACCTCCAGCTGACTGACGAAAAAGAATTGATCGTAGGCCTTAAGGGCGAAAGAATGCTTTCAAGCTTTAAATTTTTCGCAGTCTTTAAGGACAGCGAAGATTTTACCGTTCGCCACGGCTCGGAAGAGATCGGAAGTATCACCTCTACCCCTCCCATCGGAGAACGGTTCGCTCTTGCTGGAAGAGTTTGGTCTGTAGATGAAATCGATGTTTCCAAAAAACTAATTTATGTTTCCCCCGTAGAAGGAAAAATGAAGATCTCTTGGCCCGGCGATAACGGATTCATCCACACCAAAATTTTAGAAAAAATGCGTGAGGTTCTTTCCTCTGACGAGACTTATCCTTATCTTTTACCGAAAGCGGCAAAAAGGCTTGAAGAAGCAAGGCGTCTTGCAAAAAAGACAGGTGCAAATGAAAATCCGATCATAAGCCTTGGCGGCAACAGCTTTGTATTCTTCCCCTGGCTCGGTACAAAAGCCTTTCAAGCACTGAAAAGAATTTTGCAAAAAAATGCCGCTTTTCTCGATCTTTTTGATATCCAAAGCGGCCTGTGCTACTACATTACATTTAAATCGGAAAAATCAAGCCCGGATCAGATCTTATCTTTTCTCAAGGAAAAACTTTCCGATGAATTTATTCGCCTTGAAAACCTCGTTACAAAAATAGAGTATCCTTCCTTCGATAAATTTGATCCTTGTCTTCCCCACGCTCTTCTTCTGGATTCTTTTGCCGAAAACAGACTCGATCTGGACGAGGTCAAAGAAAAATTTAAAAAAATGTCTTAAAAATAAAAATCCACCCGCATAGCGGGTGGTATTTCATTTTCGGGCATAGCCCTAAGGAAACTGGCTGCACATAAATGCGCATAGTGTGGCCTGCCAGCCATGCATTTTTTACTTGCTACCCGTAAACGGGTCTCTTGG
>JAZUOK010000159.1:0-2177 GCA_045604665.1 Eubacteriales bacterium
CCCGTAGTAGGCCCCCGAGGCACCCAGCTTTGCCGCCGCTACAAGCCCCGTTCCGCAAGGACCGCCGCCGCAGAGGGTAATTTCCTTTGCCTTCTGTTTGGTATCCTCCAAGGGGTAAGAATCCAGTCGGATCAGGGTGTCCAGGACATTGGCGCCGATTCCTACGATCTTTGCCATATCAATTTGCCTTGCCGTCGGCACCGGTCAGACGGATCTTGGAAAGGGCAAGCTCCTTTACGGTCTGAATGGCTTTTTTCATAAATACATCTACGGCAAGAGAACGCTTGGGATCGGCAAGGGCCTCGGCCGTTCCCTCTGCAAAGGCACAGCAAACATCCGTGCCGATGTTCATCTTGCGGTTACCTGCCTTGATCGCCGCCTTCACCTGCTCATCGGGAATACCGGAGCCGCCGTGAAGCACAAGAGGAATGCCTGCTGCTTCGCGGATCTTCTTCACTCTTTCAATATCAAGCTTAGGTTCTTTTTTGTAGTGGCCGTGTGCATTGCCCACCAGAACGGCAAGACAGCAAACGCCGGTCTCTTCTACGAATTTTTTTGCTTCTTCGGGATCGGTAAATTCTCCCATGGTGTCATCAGCGGCAGATCCCACATGGCCGATCTCCCCTTCTACACCAACACCCAAAATACCGCACATTTCCACAGCGCTTCGGGTCAGAGCCACATTTTCCTCAAAGGAGAAATTGGAGCCGTCCTGCATAATGCCGGTGTAACCCCAGCGAAGCGCTTTGTACACTTCCTCTTTTCCTGCAGCGTGGTCCAGGTGAAGACAAACGGGAACGGTTGCCTTTCTTGCTGCAGCAATGGCGGCAGGACTTACATAATAGCCCACCTCTTCATTGATCAGTCTGGGATAAAGCTGCATAATAACGGGTGCACGAAGCTCCTCCGCCGCAGCGATCACTCCCATAACGGTCTCGGTGTTATACACATTGAATGCAGGAATGCAGTATTCCCCTTTTTCGGCCATTGCGATGATTTCCTGTAAGGTGATAAGCATAATATCTCTCCTTAATATATTGTTTATATATAAATTTTGGGTCCCTTTTCCTTGATTATAGCAAAAAAAATCCGTTCTACAATCCATAAAACAAAATTTGTTATTCCATTTTTCGGTTTTTTGTGTTACAATGAAATGGGTGATTTATTATGGATTTTCAAGCTTTGAACAAAATATTCGCTACAGATTTCAACATTGACGGTATTGCCTGTCCCTACAGAAGCTGGACAACCGACACAAGGTACAATTATTTAGAGGTACCAAGGCACAAAAACGGGCTGATGCTACTGACGGATTACCCCGTGGAATTTCTCTTTCCCGACGGTAAAAAAAAGCAAAAACATGCAGGGGATCTGCTCCTTCTTCCCAAGAAGGCGCGTTATTCCGTTCGGTTTTTGGTCCCGGAGGGGAAAACCACCCATCCTGCCGTAATCAACTTCCGTCTCACCGATCCCGGCGGGAGAGAAATGGATATAGAACCGAAGGTCCTGTCTCTTTGTAAGGACGACGGAAGACTGTTTCCCCTGTTTCAGGAGGCGATCCACCTGTTTCAATCCGCTTCCCCTGCAAAGCTGAAGGGAAAGGTCTATGAAATCCTGGATGAGATCTTCCCCATTACCGATGAGGACGAGTGCTGTATCGATTATATCAACCGTCACTATACCAAGCGCTTCAGCATCCCCCTTCTTGCAGATAAATGTGCCATGTGCGAGACTGCTTACCGAAAACGCTTTAAGGAGATCACGGGGCTTTCCCCCGTTCAGTATATCAACGCCTTAAAGATCGAAAAGGCCTGCCAGATGCTCATCAGCGACGATATGCGCCTGCAGGATATCAGCGACTTTTTGGGCTTTTACAGTCTCCCTTATTTTTATAAGATCTTCAAGGAGCAGAAGGGCATTACTCCCAATCAGTACTACCGAATGGCCACGCAAAAAAATACGAAGGAATAAAAGAAAGCCACTTAGAACAGTATAGGACAAAATTTCCCTGAAGAAGAGAAAATAGACTCTTTTTCAGGGAGTACTTTTTATGCGGTGGTATTCTGTGCTTTCGCACAGAGTGATATTTCCCATTCGGGAAGTGATATTGAAATCTTACGATTTCAGTGATATTTTATTCGCCATTAACTGCCGAAGGCAATATCACTTGGACTTTG
>JAZUOK010000160.1:0-3993 GCA_045604665.1 Eubacteriales bacterium
ACCGGGGTAAAGCCAGCGGCAACCGTTTTCACGCAAAAAGCGATATACGGCAAAAAGAATACTGCGCATATTGGAGCCTGCGAGAATGCCCCCATCAAAGCCTGCATCTACATGGATCACATCGTCAAGACGGGGATCCTTTGCCTCGTTTTCCAGACCGAAATCCTCAAGGAGTCCAAGGCGAAAGCCGTCCTTGGCATCGGGCTCATAGGAGATGGCAACATCCCCCTCGTCGGGCATCATCATACGAAGATACTTTTTCAGTTCTTCCGCCGCGTGATCGATCACATGATCTAAGCGAACTTTTTTGATGTAAAACATATCTCTTTCCTCGGTATTACACTCTTATACAAAAATAATGTTGTTGGGTTGCGGTCTTGCCACCAGGTTGTTCAGACTTGCGCAGGTATTGCCGTGGTCATAGTAGCGCTCGATCTCAATTTCGTATTTACCGAATTCTTTCTTGAACTTCTTCAAAAGTTCTACCGTCTTGAAGTTGTGACCTTTTGCTTTTGCGATGATTACTTCTGCGAAAAGCTCAAGGTAGGTTGCATGATAACCGAGAAGGCGCCAGGAAACGGTTTGCACGCGAGTGGGCATATTCATATGCTTTTCAACAAGAGCTCTTTCTTCACTGGCAAGTTCGGCAAATTTTTTGTAATTGGATACCTGCTTTGGGTCATAGTAAAGGGAGATCCTGTTATCAATGCTCTTTTCCCCTTCTAAGAAGGAAAAATCGTTTATTCTGGAAATACGGCTGAGAAGAGACAGGGCATCCTTCCAATCCTTGCCGTAGATGTGGGAGAAGTAGTCCTCGCGCACCTTTTCATAGTCGCAGTTTCGATCCATCAGAGCTTCTGCATAAATATAAACCGGGAAGCCGTTAGGGAAGAAGCTTCTCTGAGAGCCGTCCTCAACACAGCCGTTCATATTCATAAATTTCAGTCCCTGTACATCTTCGTAAATACGACGGGCGATGTATTGACCGCCGGGATCCTTGACCTGATGACGCCAGAAATGATATTCGTAAGTAAAGTTGTCACCCTTCCAAAGCTTGAACCACTCCTTGAGAAGAGCCATGTTTTCTTCCATGGTGACAGGCTTCTCCCAAGCATTGCGAACATACTTTTTGGGTTCGGGGATCACACTGTCCTCTTTGATACTGCAAGAGTAGGAACGGGAGATAGGCGCAAAGAGCATGGAAAATCGCTTGGGATTTTTGAGAACGATCTTTGTGGGTGCAAACAGGGTATCTACATAAGCGATGAAGACGACACGGGTATCAAGTTTTGCAGCAGTAAGCTTTTCATCGATCTCGTTCATCAGCATCATATACCAGTCGGAAGGGGGATATTTTTGGCATTCCTCGCATTCACAGTGGTTGTTGGAGAAATCCCCAAGCCATACATGAAGGTAATCTACATTGCCGTGGTTCTTTGCATATTCTACCACCGCATCCGCCATGGTGCTTCTCACATCGGGACGGGAGTAGCAGAGGTTTGTCCATTGAGGATCGCTTCTGTACAGTTCTCTTTTTCCGTCGCGCAGGGCAAGAATGCTTCTTTGATAATCGGTCAGTTTTGTAGTGCCGTCCTTCCAGCCTTTGCGGTCGGAGGTGTCCATCCCGAAGGGATCGGCAGACCAGCCGTGCCCCATATCGTGGAACATTAGGCCTCTTTTTGCCATTTCCGTCTCGCACATTCTCTTCCACTGGAAGGTCTGCCAGGTGGGAACAGGCTCGGGAACGCGGTTCTCAAGGTTGCCTGCATGGCTGTAATAGGTGTCGTAGTATTCAAAGGGGTTTTTAAATTCCAGCATATATACATTCAGTTCCAGCTTTGCATAGAAATCAATGGTTTCCATCATACACTGCTGACTTTCCGCGCCCTCATTGCAAAAGCCGCGGAATCTGTGATCGGGAATTTTGTGATACTTTACCCCTTCAATGGGCTTTACGGGAACATAGTCGCCGTCCACACCGGGGTAAAGCCAGCGGCAACCGTTTTCACGCAAAAAGCGATATACGGCAAAAAGAATGCTTCTGGGGTTGGAGCCTGCAAGAATACCGCCCTCAGGGGTGGTATCTATATGGATCACATCGTCAAGATAGGGATCTTCCGCTTCATTTTCCAAACCAAAGTCCTCAAGCAGTCCCAGTCGGAATCCGTCTTTTGCTTCGGGATCATAAACAATGTCGATCTCTCCGTCTTCGGGCATCATCATACGAAGGTATTCCTTTAGTTCTTCCGCAGCAAAATCAATGACATGATGGGCGCGAACTTTTTTGATGGTAAGCATACTTTTCTCCTTAAAACTCTATAGTAAAAGTTTATAAATATACTACTCTATGATACCACGAATCAAAATGGCGGGTCAAGGCTTTTTGGATATTTGTTCATATCTTTTTCTTTTTTATAGATAAAAAAGAAACCGAGACTTTTGTCTCGGTTTTTTGTATCTATTTTGTACCATCAAAAATGAAGTCAAGCCACTGCTTGCAAAGAGGGAACCAGGTGGCGACATGAGGGTTTTCGTAGCGCTTTTCTTTTGGTGAAAGAATGCTTTTTTCCGTTTCTACGGTCTTGTCTGCAAGGGAAAGACCGTGAGGAGCCCAACCGTAAAGGTGAAACTCCAAAGGAATGTTTTTTTCTTTTAATTTTTGTGCAAGGACCATGGAGTTTTCGCAAGGAACGGCGTTATCGGTAAAGGAAGACCAAAGGAAGGTGGCGGGCATATTTTCACTTACTTGATTTTCCAAGGAAACCAAGCTTATATACTCTTCCTTGGGATTTTCGCCCAATATGCGCTCAATGGATTTCAAATGAGCAATTTTCGGATCGGAGCTTACTACGGGGTAACAAAGAATCTGGGCAGCAGGGCGGAGAAGTTCGTTTTCTTTTCCCACTCTGTCAGACAGCCATTTTTCATTCCAGAACGCACCCAGAGAAAGGGCAAGATGTCCACCTGCAGAAAAACCGCAGGTGACGATCCTTTCCGGATCAATGTTGTATTCCTCTGCATTTTCTTTTAAATGGGCAATGGCAAGAGAGGCTTCGCACAGGCTTTGGGGAAAAAGGGAATCGGGGTAAACACTGTAGTCCAGTACAGCAGCATTGTAGCCTTCCGAACAGAATTTTAAAGCAACACATTCCGCCTCGCGGTAAGAAACAAAGCCGTAACCGCCGCCGGGAATGACAAGGATCGTTGCGCGGCGCTGAAGAATCTGCCCTTCGTTTGGCGTTTGGCAGTAGAGTGTAAGAGAGCCGTTATTTTTTCCTTCAAAAGGGAAGGGGATTTTTTTGTGTATCATAAAAAGCCTCCTTTTTGTTTGTGAAGTGATTTTACCACAGAAATCTACATTTTTCAAGGAAAATAACGGAAAGTTTACGCAGATAAGTATTGAAAAAAAACGAATTTTGCGGTAAAATGGTTTTGATTTTTAAAAAAGGAGTAGTGCTATGATCGGAAACATTGAAGTGATCGATGCCCATTGCCATATTTACCCCGAAAAGATCGCTGCTCGCGCCTGTGCAGGAACCGATCGTTTTTATGGGACTACTGCCGCTTGCGACGGTACCACAAAAGGTCTCCGCGAGATCCTTCAGGACGGTAGGATCGACCGATTCCTGGTCCATTCCGTTGCTACAACGCCTCACCAGGTGCGTTCCATCAATGAGTTTATTTCTTCCGAGGTCCACGCTCATCCGGATATTTTCTTTGGCTTTGGCACCCTCCATCCCGAAAGTGAGGATATCAAGGGGGATTTTGAGCATCTTCTGGAGCTTGGTTTGAAGGGAGTAAAGATCCACCCGGATATTCAGGCTTTTAAGCTGGATGACTATCGCTGTCTTAAAATGTACGAGCTTTGCGAGAAAAACGATATCCCCATTCTGATTCACACAGGGGATTACCGCTATGATTTTTCCAATCCAAACCGTCTGCTCCCTATTTTGGAGATCTACGAGAATCTTACGGTGATCGGCGCCCATCTTG